>SLIO01000121.1 GCA_007135635.1 Methylomicrobium sp.
AAAATTCGGCGCCGGGGTACCCGTCAAAGGACGCAGTGAATACGTGCCTGTGACTCTCTATGCCGGCACCCATGCAGGCAAAGCCAGTCGAGCCCCCCACATAGGCGCCAACTTAAGGAAAAACGCGTCATTCCGCCAGGGATTGGCGGAATCCAGGGCCAGGGACGGCAATATTTAGCTTCACAATCATGTCACCTGGATATCGGCAATCCATGGCGATATGACGAATAAAACCACAAATACACCATAGAATAGACACTACGTTGGCGCCTATGGTCGAGCCCTCTGGTGCCTCCTTAGGCACTGCCGAAATTTGAAGTACGAAAGGTATAAATCAAATCATGAGATTGCCGTTTTGCATTATTTACAAAAAACAAACCGATCAGTCCTACTGCAAACAAGAAAATAGAACTCGGGATTGGAACTGCACTCGCCATTGCGGAACCAAATATACTGTGAACTTGCGTTGTCGGGTGAAAATCGTCCCAAAAGAGATAACCGGTTGAATCGGCGCAAACATCCGGCAATGCTACGCAAGCATCAACCGTATTCGTGAAACCGTAAGCCTCCGGATCCTGAAAGATTCCATTAAAAAAGCTAAAAGTATCGAATCGAAAAATAGTAGTGTCTGGAAATAACGCGCTCAGATCGCTCAATTCACCAGCTAGGACTTGATTAAACTCCACAGAAAAATCATAAGCTGCTTCGATACCAGATTGCCCCAGGGACTGGACAAAGGGAGTTAAACTTAGATCCGGCAAATTTGGGACTAAAATATTTTTAGCGCCTTCTTCTGCAAGATCACCCACATAAGATCCAATCTTATAAGCCGCTCCGCTCGCCGAATCCCCCGTCAAATAGTCATTGGCGCCTCCCCACACTAGATGCAGAGCATCTGAACTGGTATTTATGAATGGCATGTAAGCCGTTCTTTGAAAGGCCATTCCGGGCAATAGTAAAAATCCCAAGCTGTCAGCTGAACCGTCATCACCAGAATTGCCGATTCCAGTCGTTGAGCCAGCAATTGCATAACTTGAATAATTAGAACTATTAATGGCATCTGACAAATATTCAGCCGCCACGGGTCCATTTGAAAAACGACCATTATAATAAGGTGGACAAGGATGCCCAGGATCACAATTACCGGCAAAAAGATTATAAATACTCAGGACGGATGATGAACTTGCCCCCGTATCCGAAAGGCTATCACCCAATACATATAAACTGGAAAAAGATGCCGCCCCGGCAGAGCCACTTCCAAAAAATAACACCCAAATTATTGTAATAAAATACTTTTTATTATTCATTGCTATAGCTCCGGTAGGAATTACGGTAATTTAATTAAGTGTTCAATCAATCTTTGTAAGCCAAGAAACACTTCGCCCCACGGTAAAATTGTTCTAAGCTCCATCTGACCAACCGCGAGGCTTTGAAATCGGCATTAAATGAACTCTCCACTCTTGACGTGTAAATCGCAACTTTCGGGAATGATAAATCCATGATTAGGTTCGAACAGTAAACTTTTGTGCCCAGCTATACCGGCATCGTTAAAAATTTGGAAGATCCTTATGAAATGGACAGGCATGATGGTTATGTAATTAACGATGATAATTGCCATACCCATGTCATCCCTAAGATTTTTCAGCAGCTGAATATAGGCATCAATGCCACGAGCTGAACAACCGACGCAAACAATTGGGCATTTTTCATTTGCTGGAATTCCTTCCTTTGCAGAGAAATCTAAGCACTATCGCCATTTAGGTCGCTTCAGTTATGCTGTATCTAAAGGATGAGTCTGACGGTTACCATACAAAAAATCGACCTCTGACACTGTACGCTAACCAACATAGCCACTTTCACTGTGCAAATGCGTAGCTAGACTTTTTTCGTTTTGCTACGTACATCGCCTCATCGGCGCGCTTGATCAAATCGAATACGGTGATACCGTCTTTCGGACAAATCGAGATACCAATACTCGGTTTGATGATGAGTTCCCCGATGCTGAGCTGACAAGGTGCTGCTATTAAATTCGCGATCTTTTCCGCAATGATCTTGACGCCATGAATGTCTCCAAACTCCATCAGCAAATACAAAAACTCGTCTCCCCCGTAGCGGCTAACTGTATCGACTTCGCGAGTACACTGTTCTAACCGTTCGGCAATGATCTTTAGCACGGTATCCCCTACTTCATGTCCGTGTGTATCATTAATGTCCTTGAAATTATCAAGATCGACGAACATAACTGCTAAATTCCAACCATGGCGTTTGGCCTGGGCTAATCCATGCTCCAGCCGGTTGACAAATAGCTCGCGGTTTGGCAAGCCGGTCAAAGGATCATGAAAAGCAGCATGCCGTGTAGCTATCTCATCTTGGGTGACCATGTTCAGCCGTTGTTTCAACAGGTGGTGCACATCAACCTCTACCTCCAACGCCTGATTCACTGCTGATAACTCGTCTACTGCTTGCCCCATCTTGGCCTCAGTCGCTTCGTTCTTTTCAAGAAGATCTCCAGCTTCTGTCGGTTGATTATGAGTACCGGCTCTTTCTTTACGCGCTGTGTTAACTGACGACAATTCTTCGACACACTCCTCCACCAAATCTTTTATGTCTTCGCTTTGCTCGAGCAGTCCGTTCAGGGACTTGGTCTGCAATGCCTTTTCAGGAGTTTTTAACTTTGGGTTGGTTTTCATGGTCGATGTTGTGTTTTCGGCTTGTTGTAAAACGATTGGTTATGCCGACCGGTAGCCTTTCAGTCAAACTGGATACGATCAATTTGTTATTTTGTGCAAATAAGTCAATGCCGTCTGTACGATAGCTAACATAAGTCAATTGAGCACAACTTCTATGGATTTCATCGAAATAGCGATCTATCTATTCCTTTTATTCTGAAAAATCGTTCGACTTTAATGGACGCTTTTTCGATCAGATTAAGAATAGTAATCCCGTAATCCTCAGTTTGCTCGTTTTACCGAGATTTAGGGTGAGGAGCGTGCCTGCCCGAGGAGCATAAGAAGCGCGCCCGTTTTTTAGAGCAACGATTCTTTCAGTATGTACGCTAACGTACCGACACTAACCAGTTTTACGATTAGGATGAATCTAGGGTTTTTGGTGAGATACATCCTTCTACCCTGCAATGATGATAAGGAAAAATGCCCCCGGCGTTTAAGGTCCTTCTTCATTTGTATTTTTCAGCTTCTAACTGACTCAATAATCTATTCACACCGAGACTGCCAATAAGTGTGTCGAAGATTATCACGTACACGATTCACGCCTACCGTTTAAGACGGATCATTTGGAGATTTAACCATGAACTATTTTATTAGATTATTTTCCGCATTTTTTTTGGCCCTGACATTATTGTCAGCGGCCGGTTGCGCAACGACGGAAAAACGTTCAGGAACCGGCGAATATTTTGACGACAGCGTCATCACCACTAAAGTCAAGGCACAGTTATTAAATGAGCCCAATCTGAAATCCGCCCAGATCAATGTTGAAACCTTCAAGGGCGTCGTTCAACTCAGTGGTTTCGTGAAGTCTCAAGCCGATATTAATAGAGCGGTCGAAATTGCACGTAGCGTCAATGGCGTACAGTCGGTTAAGAATGACATGAGACTCAGGTAAGGAGCCCTAACATGGAAACATTTGACAAAGTATCACATTCCGCTCATGAGGCTTTCGATAAGATGGCCGATGCAACCGCTCATGCCGCCGACGCAATTAGTGAAAAAGGGGAGCAACTAAAAAATGCCGAGCAACAAATGGTCAAAAATTGTCGTGG
>SLIO01000047.1 GCA_007135635.1 Methylomicrobium sp.
CTTGATGTTGTCTAGGATCGGTTGATCCAGATATTTGGTGCCGATCCGGTAATCGCCGGAATAATGAAACCATTTTTGTTTAGGTAGTTTATTGGCCAGCGTGGTTTTACCCGCGCCCGACATGGCCATCAGTGTAATGCTTTTGGATTCCCAATCCAGGAACTCCGGTGCACTCATTTTCATGCGAAGTGTTTCCGTTAATCGATGTAATCGTCAAAGGTTAAATCGTCCATGTTGCGCCGATGTTCGTCCGGATCGCTATAACCGAGATCTTCGTCGTCCAATTCGAAAGGTGCGCTCCAATCCTCGGGTTCCTCAATGTAATCGAAGGTCGAATTATACCAACTGTCGGTGTCGTATTCGCCAATCTCACCGTCCAAATATTGTACTTCGATTGAATCATCGTTTTCATCGAGCGCAATGACTTTGAATAGTAAATTATTCTCGACATCTTTGTACCATCTGTCGATGACGGGGTCTGCTATTGTCGTCATGTTAAAGTCCTCAAAAAGTTAGGGCATTCCGTATAAACCATCATAACCTGATTGACAGAATGTTATCGGCTGGTTGTCTAACCGGCAAGCGTTCGCAAGACGGCCGATTGTGAAATATATTGCTCGCCGCTAACATCAAAGCTAGCCGAAATTACCCGTAAAGAAAAGAAGTTTTTAAACGGTCGCGGCGAATTCATAAGTTCCAGGGTAGCGATGTATTTTGTGAGGCAAAGGTTTGCCGAAGGTAGTTGTCTCTGGCCAATAGTTTGCGTATGAATTACAGAGCTTTGGTTTTTGTCCGCTGGGTTGAGCGGGACTTAGCTGAATTTGCGAGATTTTTTCAAACGGTACAATGCCGAAATGTCCTCGTCACCGAAGCCTTGATCCATTAACTGTTCGTAATTGAGCAATGTCATTTCGGCCAGAGGAATAGGTATTTCGGCGTTTTCGGCCATCGCGAGGCAGATTTCCAAATCCTTGTGATGTAAGGCCAATTTGAAGCCCGGTGCGAATGTACCCTGCATCATTGTCGGCCCTCTATGTTCGAGAAACCAATTGCCGGCAGCGCCCCCCGAGACAACTGCGATGACTTTATCCATTGGTAGGCCTTGCGCTTCGCCGAAGGCGAGTGCTTCGGTCACGGCTTGGTTGATGCCGGCGGCCATGATTTGATTGACCGCTTTGGTGGCCTGGCCGCTGCCGACCGCTCCCATGTGTAGAATGCGCGCGGCGATCGCGCTAAGAATTGGCCTTATTTTTTCCAAAGTGTCGCTATTTCCGCCGACCATCATTGCCAAGGTGCCTTTTTTCGCGCCTTCGACGCCGCCCGAGACCGGCGCATCGAGAAATTGCGCCTGTTTTTCGGCGAGTATCGCGGCAGATTGTTGTGCGGTTGAACGGCTGACCGTTGACATATCGACGACGACCGCGCCCGGTTTAACTGTTTGCGCGACGGCATTAACCATTTCGAGCAGGTCTTCATCGCGCGAGACGCAAATCAAAATGAGCTCGCACGCGGCGGCGAGATCGGACGGCGTTTCGAATGCAGCGACATCGAGTTCGCCGGCCAACGATTGGGCTTTGCTTGCTGTGCGGTTATATACGCCTGCTAAAAAACCAACCTTTGCGAGATTTCTCGCCATGCCGACGCCCATTGCGCCGAGTCCGATGAGTCCAGTTCTAGTCATAATCAATCTCGTTATTTTTCCAAATAAGTATAAGCCCGAAGCCCCGCTTCGAGTTCTTTTTCATATTCGTAGCGCTCCAGTTCGCCGATACCGCTTTGCGTTAGCTTTGCATGATAAGCTTCCTTCAATTCTTCGGGATTGATATGGACATAATCCAATAAATCGGAGACATGCTCGCCTTCTTGTAAATCGGAAAAATGATAACCGTCAGCATCGAGTGCGATATTGATCGAATGCGTGTCGCCGAAAAGATTATGCATATCGCCGAGAATTTCCTGATAGGCACCGACCATGAAAAAGCCGATAAGATAGGGTTCGTTCAAGTCGATTTTGTGAAGCGGCATCGTATTTTCGATATTCGGTCCGTCGACATAGCGATCGATACGCCCATCCGAATCACAGGTTAAGTCCTGCAGTACCGCGCGGCGGGAAGGTTGCTCGTCGAGGCGATGAATCGGCATGATCGGGAATATTTGATCGATGCCCCAAATGTCAGGCAACGATTGAAATAAGGAAAAATTGCAAAAAACTTTATCGGCGAGCTTTTCATTGAGTTCTTGCAAAATCAACGCCTCACTATGGTTGTTCGGGTTCAGGTGGGCTTTGATTTGTCGGAATAGTCGGACGTAATCACGTTCGGCTTCGGCGAGTTCGATCAGCCCGAGTTTACCCTGCACGAAGGCGCTTCGCGCTTCGCTTAGATTGAACTGGGCGTCGTGATAATGTTCGGCGATGTTGTGCGAAGAAATCGACGTGTCGTGTAAGTCGAGTTCGATATCGATTGATTCGATATCGGTGACATTGCTGATTAGCACGGCATGATGCGCGGTCAATGCTCTGCCGGATTCGGTGATGATGTGCGGTTGCGTTAAACCGTGTTCGGCGCAGGTTTCGGCGAAGCTGCGCACGATGTTTTGCGCATATTCGTCGACGCTGTAATTGATCGAGCAGTCGCGGCGCGAACGGCTGCCGTCATAATCGACGCCGAGTCCGCCGCCGGCATCGACCGTATCGATTAACGCGCCTAAGTGGTGGAATGCGGCATAAAACTGTCCGGCTTCTTTGAGCGCGGTTTTGATGTCGTGAATATTCGCGATTTGCGATCCCATGTGGAAATGCATCAGTTTCAACGTGTCCAGCAGGCCTTCTTTGTTGAGACGCTCGATTAATTGCAGGACTTCGCCGGCGTGAAAGCCGAATTTGGATTTTTCGCCGCCGCTGTTTTGCCATTTGCCGGCGCTGATGCTCGAAAGCCGGACTCTGACGCCGAGTAGCGGCTTGATGCCCAGTTTTTGCGATTCTTGCAGAATCATTTCCAGCTCGGATGGCTTCTCGATTACGATATAAACCTTCAGACCCATGCGCAAGCCGATCAAGGCCAGGCGAATATAAGCGCGGTCTTTATAACCGTTGCAGACGATCAGTCCGGGCGACAAGGCTAGGATCGCCAACAATTCCGGTTTACTGCCGGCTTCGAGGCCGACATTGCCACCGGATAAAATGCCTTCGATGACTTTTCGCTGTTGATTAACCTTAATCGGATACACCGGCGTGTAATTGCCGCTGTATTGGTGGGTCTTGCGGGCTTTGTCGAATGCGTCATGCAATTGTTTGACCCGGTTTTTTAGAATGTCGGTAAAACGTACCAGCACCGGTAACGATAGATTTTTTTCGTTCAAGGTTTGAGCGATTTCGTATAAATCCAGCTCGACATTTTTATCGGGGCAGGGTTTGACGGCGACCCGTCCGGCTTCGTTGATCGAAAAAAAGCCTTCGCCCCAATTGGCAATGCCGTAAGTTTGCGCCGATTGTTCGATGGTCCAGGGTTGTTCAGGCTTGGCTTGCACTAGGGGTTCCTCGATTTTAAGTATTGATTCAGAATTGGAAATGGGTACGAGTAATACGGATTTACGCCGATTTTCTAATGCCGTGTACTCGTAAAGGCTTAGGCTTTGCAAGGTTATTGAAACGACTCGCGTTGATGTCATAGGTAAACTAAGCGCAGGCCTAAGTTATCGGTTTTCATGCGATAAATCGGCCTTATTCGAGCTGCTATTTTTTCTAGCTACTGAGTCATGAGCAAATTTCTAATATA
>SLIO01000300.1 GCA_007135635.1 Methylomicrobium sp.
ATGCCAACTTTTATCCGGGTTCAAACAAAAAAAGCCCGACAACGTTTTATCGTTATCGGGCTTTTATATGGCTTAAGCCAAGGCGTTATCCGCCGCGCTTTCTGAGTCTATCCAAGGTTCTCAATTGCATAACCGCTTCCATCAACTGCGCCTGAGCGGTCGCATAATCGATCTTGCTGGTTTTATCGGACAATGCTTCTTCGGCTCGGGATTTGGCCTCCAGCGCTGCTGCTTCGTCGATGTCTTTCGCTCGAATCGCGCTATCGGCCAATATCGTCACCAAATGCGGCTGGACTTCCAAAATGCCACCAGAAACAAAGAATGGATAGCTTTCGCTGTCGCTGACCTTGACCCTGACTTCACCGGGTTTGAGTTTGGTAATCATCGGCGCATGACGCGGCGAGATACCGACTTCGCCTAATTCGGCGGGCGCAAAAACCATTTCGGCCAAGCCGGAATAAATTTCTTGCTCCGCGCTGACGATGTCTACATGTACGGTCATTGTCATCTCTCGGTTCCCATCGTCCGGTTATTTTTGCATGCCCTTGGCTTTTTCCAAAGCTTCGTCGATCGTGCCAACCATGTAGAATGCCTGCTCCGGAACATGATCGTACTCGCCATCGATAATGCCTTTGAAGCCGGCGATGGTGTCTTTCAATGAAACATATTTTCCCGGAGAACCGGTGAATACTTCTGCCACGAAGAAAGGTTGCGACAAGAATCGTTGGATTTTCCGCGCTCTCGATACGGTGAGCTTGTCTTCTTCGGACAATTCGTCCATGCCGAGAATCGCGATGATGTCGCGCAATTCTTTATAGCGTTGCAGAGTCCCCTGTACAGCCCGAGCGACATTATAATGCTCATGACCGATAACCAAAGGGTCCAACTGTCGGCTGGTCGAGTCAAGCGGATCGATCGCTGGATAAATCCCCAGCTCTGCGATTTGACGAGACAGTACCACGGTTGCGTCCAAATGCGCAAATGTCGTAGCCGGTGACGGGTCGGTCAAGTCGTCGGCAGGAACGTATACGGCCTGGATCGAGGTAATCGAGCCGGTTTTAGTCGACGTAATACGTTCTTGCAATACGCCCATTTCTTCCGCCAAGTTAGGCTGATAGCCTACCGCCGACGGCATACGGCCCAATAAGGCCGACACTTCGGTTCCCGCCAGCGTGTAACGGTAAATGTTATCGACGAAGAACAGAACGTCACGGCCTTCTTCACGGAAAAATTCGGCCATCGTCAAACCGGTCAACGCTACGCGTAAACGGTTACCAGGCGGCTCGTTCATCTGTCCGTAGACCAAGGATACCTTGTCGATAACTTTCGAGTCGGTCATTTCGTGATAGAAGTCATTACCTTCACGGGTACGCTCGCCAACGCCGGCAAAGACCGAGAAACCGCTGTGTTCAATCGCGATGTTACGGATCAATTCCATCATGTTAACGGTCTTGCCTACGCCGGCTCCGCCGAACAAACCGACTTTACCGCCTTTCGCGAATGGACAAACCAAGTCGATTACCTTGATTCCGGTTTCTAGCAATTCATTGCTGGCTGCTTGCTGATCGTAAGACGGCGCTTGTCGATGAATCGCCCATCTTTCGTCTTCTCCGATCGCGCCTTTCTCGTCGATCGGTTCACCAAGCACGTTCATGATACGGCCCAGCGTTTTTTGACCCACCGGCACGGCAATAGGCGCGCCGGAATTGCTGACTTGCAAACCTCTGCTTAAACCATCAGTCGAACCCATTGCAATGGATCTGACCACGCCGTCGCCTAATTGCTGCTGCACTTCCAAAACAAGATTCTTGTCTTCAACCTTTAGTGCATCATAGACTTTCGGAAGGCTTTCGCGTGGAAATTCGACATCCACGACCGCTCCGATAATCTGAACGATTTTACCCAAACTCATTTTGTCGTCCTCTTCAATACTTAAATCTGTTAATTCGTCTGTGCATTACACAGCAGCGGCGCCGGCAACGATTTCGGAAATTTCCTGCGTAATCGCGGCTTGTCGGGCTTTGTTGTAAATCAGTTGCAGTTCGCCGATAAGCTTGCCTGCATTATCCGATGCGCTTTTCATCGCAACCATCCGAGCCGCTTGTTCGCAAGCATTGTTCTCGACCAGTCCCTGATACACAATCGATTCGATATAGCGAGTCAGCAGATTATCCAGAACTTCCTTGGCATCAGGCTCATAGATATAGTCCCAATGGCCTTTCAACTCCTCTTCGAGTTCGTCGGCAATGACCGGCAGCAGTTTTTCGACGTTCGGTCGCTGGGTCATTGTGTTAACAAACTCATTGCTAATCACATACAACTCATCGACTCGACCTTCCTCAAAAGCATCGAGCATGATTCTGATAATACCAATAATATCGTTCAAATGCGGTGCATCGCCCAACTTACCGACTTGCCCAACCATATTGACTTTTTGTAAGTTACCGAAAAAACCGGCCGCCTTCGTTCCGATTGTGCAAATATCGACATCAATGCCGTCTTTTTCCCATTGGCGGAATTGCACTAGAGTTTTACGGAATAGATTAGAATTCAAACCGCCACACAAACCGCGATCCGAACTGACGACGATCACACCAACACGTTTGACTTCACGCGGAATCAAATAAGGATGTTTATACTCGGCATTGGCATGAGCCAGATGCCTGATAATCTGGCCCATTTTTTTCGAGTAAGGCCGCGTTGCCTGCATTCTGTTTTGCGTTTTACGCATTTTACTTGCAGCGACCATTTCCATCGCCCGAGTGATCTTTTGAGTATTTTTGATACTCCCGATCTTGGTGCGTATTTCTTTACCGACAGCCATTTGACGACCCTTTTACCAGCTATGCGTGTTAATGAAAGTTTCGATGGCGGATTTAATGCCTTCTTTGATTTCATCGGAGAAGTCGCCTGTTGCATTGATCTGATCCATCAATTCCGACTTTTCGGATTTCATATACAGTTGCAGAGCGTCTTCGAAATCACGTACTTTATTGACTTCAACCGAATCCAGGTAGCCTTCGTTTGCAGCGAACAATGACACCGCCATTTGCGCAACCGACATCGGCGAATATTGATTTTGTTTCATCAACTCGGTCACGCGTTGACCGCGTTCGATTTGCTTACGCGTGCTTTCGTCAAGATCAGACGCGAACTGAGCAAAAGCCGCCAACTCGCGGTACTGAGCCAAGTCCAAACGAATACCGCCGCCCAATTTCTTGATGATTTTGGTTTGCGCCGCACCGCCTACTCGCGATACCGAAAGACCCGCGTTGACCGCAGGACGAATACCGGCGTTGAACAGATCGGTTTCGAGGAAGATTTGTCCGTCGGTGATCGAAATCACGTTGGTCGGAACGAAGGCGGATACGTCACCTGCTTGCGTCTCGATAATCGGCAATGCTGTCAACGAACCGGTTTTGCCTTTCACTTCACCATTAGTCAATTTTTCGACTTCATCGGCATTGATCCTCGCGGCTCTTTCGAGCAAACGGGAATGCAAATAGAAAACGTCACCCGGATAAGCTTCACGACCCGGCGGTCTGCGCAGCAACAACGACACCTGACGATAAGCCCAGGCCTGTTTAGTCAAGTCATCGTAAATGATCAATGCGTCTTCGCCGCGATCTCTAAAAAATTCGCCCATCGAACAACCGGTATACGGTGCGATGAATTGCAGCGCGGCAGATTCGGAAGCGGAAGCCGCTACAACGATGGTATGCTCCATCGCGCCGTGCTCTTCGAGCTTGCGTACCACGTTAGCGATCGAAGAACGCTTTTGGCCGATTGCGACATAAATACATTTGATGCCGGTGCCTTTTTGATTGATGATCGCATCGACGGCAATGGCAGTCTTACCGGTTTGGCGATCGCCGATAATCAATTCGCGTTGACCGCGACCGACCGGAATCATCGAGTCGATCGATTTCAGGCCGATTTGTACCGGCTGATCGACCGATTGACGCGCGATTACGCCCGGTGCAATTTTTTCAATTGGTGAAGTTTCGTTAGTGTTAATCGCGCCTTTGCCGTCGATCGGATTACCCAATGCATCGACAACGCGGCCCAGCAACGCTTCGCCGACCGGCACTTCCAAAATTCTACCGGTACATTTAACGGTATCGCCTTCGGTAATGTGTTCGTAAGAACCCAGAACCACGGCGCCGACCGAATCGCGCTCCAAGTTGAGCGCCATGCCATAGGTATTTCCAGGAAACTCCAACATTTCGCCCTGCATGGCTTCGGAAAGTCCATGCACTCTGACGATACCGTCGGTCACGCTCACTACGGTGCCTTCGGTATGGCTTTCGACGCTCAGGTCGAAATTTTCGATCTTTTGCTTGATAAGATCACTTATTTCTGATGGGTTTAATTGCATGTTCTTTTTCTCTCACTCACTGTAGAGCTTTCTGCATGTGAAGAAGCTGGCCTTTGACGGTTCCGTCGATCACCTTGTCTCCGGCACGGATTAGTACGCCACCGATCAGCGACCGGTCGTTCCAGATATCCAAACGAACTTGCTTATTCAGCCAACGCTCCAATCTGGACACTAAGTTGCCTTGCTCGTCTTCCGTCAAAGGGTAAGCGGATATGACCTGAACTTCGGAGTATCCTTCATCGTCCGCTCTAAATTGCTCGTAAATCTTCGCAATTTGCGCGGCCAATTTCAGCCGATTATTATGGATGAGCAGTTTTAGAAAGTTTTTACCTTCCTGATCGAGATGTTCACCGCAGATATCCAGCATCAAATTTAAAAAACTTTCTTTAGCGATTTTCGGACTATCCGCTGCCAGCGCAATATTAGAGTCGCTCAAAACTGCGGACAAAAAAGCCAAGTTATCGGACCATTGTGCTGTCGCGCCGATTTCCTTCGCTCGTTTGAAAGCCGCCTCCGCATAAGGCCGCGCCAATGTTGCCAGTTCGCTCATGGTGCTTAACCTATTTGATTGGAAACTTTATTCAAGATTTCTTGGTGTTTGGCTTGATCGATTTCCGCGCTTAAAATTTGTTCTGCAGCGTTCAATGCCAAGGATGAGACTTCTTTGCGCAAACTCTCTTTGACTTGCTGCAATTCTTGATCGATCTGCGCTTGAGCTGCGACAAGTAAGCGTTCGCCTTCTTTCTTAGCGGCGTCCTTCGACTCCTCGACAATCTCATTGGCCCGCTTTTGCGCCAGATTGACGATATCCGCAGACTTCTCTTTGGCTTCCTTGAGGACATTAATGGCCCTTTTCTCAGCCAGATCCATTTCTTCCTGGCCTTTTTCGGCTGCCGCCAATCCATCGGCTATTTTCTTCTTCCGCTCTTCCAAGGATTGATACAGTGGGGGCCAAACGAACTTCATGGTAAACCATACCAGAAGCGCGAATGTAATCATTTGACCAATCAGAGTAGCATTGATACTCACGATGCGTTCCTCTTGTTGCTGTTAGTTAAAAAACCGGATCTATTAGTTACCGGCAGCGGCTTGAACAGCGGATAAAAACGGATTCGCAAATGTGAAAAATAATGCCAAACCAACGCCAATCATGGTTACCGCGTCCAACAAGCCTGCAACAATGAACATTTTGACTTGCAACATAGGCACCATTTCAGGTTGACGCGCCGCGCCTTCCAAAAATTTACCGCCCAACAAACCGAAACCAATAGCGGTTCCTAGCGCACCCATACCTAAAACCAAACCGACAGCGATCGCTGTCATGCCTTGAACATCGGCAATTAAAGTCGCTAAATTTTCCATGATACCTCCAAACGTATGATTAAAATTAAAGTAACAAAACAATTAGTGATCTTCGTGAGCCATACTCAGATAGACGATCGTCAATACCATGAATATGAATGCTTGAAGCGTAATAATCAGAATATGAAAAATCGCCCACGGAAAACTCAGCGCCGGCTGTATCGCCCAAGGCAAAAGCGCAATCAGGATAAAGATCAATTCGCCGGCATATAGATTACCGAATAACCGAAGTGCCAATGAGATCGGCTTGGCTAATTCCTCAACCAACTTTAGCAAAAGATTAAACGGTAGCAACCACGGGCCGAAAGGCTGGAACATCAACTCCTTGGCGAATCCCCAAGGACCTTTGACCTTGATGCTATAGAAAATAATCAGGAAGAATACCGATATCGACATAGCGAAGGTCGCATTCAAATCGGTACTAGGCACAACTCTGAGATATTCGATACCCATCATTGAACCGATCATCGGTAATAAATCAACCGGGAACAAATCCATGAAATTAAATAGAAAGACCCAGCAGAAAATCGTTAACGCCAATGGAGCGATCAACTCGCTTTTGCCGTGAAAGCTGTCCTTGACCTGTGAATCGACGAACTCGATCATCATTTCGGCAAAGTTTTGCACCAATCCCGGCACATCGGAAGTGGCTCTTTCGGCCGCCGTTTTAAAAAACCAAACGAATAATCCACCCAATACGGCGGAAAAAAACAGAGTATCCAAATGCAAGGTCCAGAAACCCTCACCAACACTCAATGGCGTCAAATGGTGAACGATATATCCGGTTGCCCCTTCGGCTGCATGGGCTTCAGTAGCCATCTTTCCTCTCTCGAATTGAAATCGTTAGCGCATAATCAGCGCAAACCAAAATACAGACAATGCCGCTATATACCCCAATAGCAGCGTTAAAATATTGATGTTCGGAATTTGAAAAATCAAAAAAAACAGCACTGCTGTCAAAATGAGCTTTCCCGATTCGCCGGCATAAAACGAATTCACGATCTTTTTGGCGCCTTGTCCGCTCACCCGTATAATACGCAAGACAAAGTATAGATTCGGAATAAATGCGGCCACTCCGCCTAGAAACGGCGACTTAGCACTCTGCAGCCCCGAAATCACTGCAAATCCGGAAGATATCGCGATGATGATGAACGCTTGTAGAATCAAGATTTTTCCGACCGTAGAAATCTTTTCGTCCGTCACACCCGCTCCAGATACAACAACTTGGGGATTATAGCGATGAGGCTTCATTTAATCAAGGACGAAAAAGGAACAAAGCATTTCCTTCTTTGCAACGATTCATCTAAATCAGTCTATCCAACCGGCATGCTGATTTAACATGCGTTCACCACACCCGCTCAAAACGATCGGCGCTTCCATATGAAACCCCAGTCATCCATGTCTATTATTACTGTGAAAGTTCGTAGATATAGCCCCTTTATCTAATTTTTCGATATACGGCGCTCGACAGAGCAAATGCCGGTTCCGGAGAGGGTGCGGTTGCTCGACCGACAGGCGTCGGCGGCAGGGAGCCGCCGTCGAGCCTACACGGATGTATTTACGGCGTCCTGTCGGGCGAGTGACCGCACTCTCCGCCATGCACACAGCGCACTTTCATTTGCCGGGGCGATGGCCAGGCCTTCATGAACGTTACGGTGGAATTCCTTTTGAGTTAAAGGTTCGTCAGCCCAATAGCGAGACTGTTTCGGCAATGCAAGAGCTTGTTGACGGTCGCGGTCATAAAGTCGATTCGGTCGATGCCATGTTTGCCGACTTGACAGAAGGCAAAGTGAAAAATGTACAGTCTTGAATATTCGACACAATTCAAAAAAGATTTCAAGAAGATCACAAAGATGGCTATTCCCGACATCATTGCAGTTTGAAATATCATTTCTAGGGTTCAACGTGGGGAAGTTCTTGATTCCAGGCATGTAGATCATCTACTGACTGGAAACTGGCTTGGTTTTAGAGATTGCCATATCAAGCCCGATTTAATCCTCATCTATTGAATCTTTGAGGGTCAACTCCTGCTCGCTCGAATTGGCTCGCATAGCGATTTGTTTTAGTCGCATCCGTAACGTTCAGTCCTCATGTCCTTTTAACATTCAAACGTTTGTTTGGGTTGGGGTTACAAAAGCCGGCCTGCCAAAGGAATGCTTCAAGATGGCGAAGAAACCCCTAAGCCAAGCATTACGGTTGAATCTATTGAAATCGCTGCATAAACAGACCTTCGGGAATTTACGGAAAAACGGCAATAATTTTGGCATAAAAAATACCTACATTTTTGTCCGATTGGTCTTACAAGTCTGAGATTTGCTTCTCCGCCAGATGGCTTTAAGGGGTCGTAAATTTTACTCATTCCCACGCTCCAGCGTTACAATGCGTACCGGGCTGTAACGCACGTATGGATTCCCACGAAAAACCGTAGGAACCCGTCTAATTTCCAAGCCTATTCCAAGCAGTTATCCTCGTTAAGCCGATCGTCTCATTACTTTTACCAATATGGCCGAACTCAATCCCCAACAACTTGCGGCGGTGCGTACCGTTGACGTTCCCTTGCTCGTGCTGGCCGGTGCCGGTAGCGGCAAGACGCGCGTGATTACCGAAAAGATCGCTTATTTGGTCAAACAAGGCACGCCGGGTCGGCATATCGCCGCCGTGACCTTCACGAACAAGGCCGCGCGCGAGATGAAAACTCGGGTGTCGAAATTGCTGAGCGACAAGGAGATTCGTGGTTTGACCGTGTCGACGTTTCATTCGCTCGGCCTCGATATTCTTCGCAAGGAACACAAAACACTGGGTTACAAGGCCGCGCTGACGCTGTTTGATGAACAGGATAAGCAAACGCTACTCAAAAACCTGGTCATGCACAACGGCAAGGAATGCGATATCGATAAGGCCGATCATTACGCTTGGCAAATCGGCCAATGGAAAAACGCCTTCGTGACGCCGGAACAGGCCTTGTCTTATGCCTCGCAAGAACAAGCGCCGGCTGCACATCTGTATAACGATTACACACGCAGTTTGAAAGCCTACAATGCGGTCGATTTCGACGATTTGATTCTGATGCCGGTGTTATTGTTTCAACAGCACCCGGAGACTCTCGAAAAATGGCAAAACAAGATTCGTTATCTGTTGGTCGACGAATATCAGGATACTAACATCACGCAATATCAATTGGTGAAACTGCTGGCCGGCAACCTCGGTCGATTTACCGTGGTCGGCGACGATGATCAATCGATTTACGCCTGGCGTGGCGCGCAACCGGAAAATCTGGCGCAATTGCAAAAAGACTTCACGCGCCTGAAAGTCATTAAGCTCGAACAAAATTACCGCTCGGCTGGACGGATTTTGAAAGTTGCGAACCAATTGATCGCGAACAATCCTCATACTTTTGAAAAACGCTTGTGGAGTGATTTGGGCTTCGGCGATCCGCTGCGCGTGTTGAGTCATAAGGACGAAACCATCGAAGCGAAACAGGTTGTCTCGGAAATCATTCATCACAAGTTTAAAACCGGTAGCAGTTACAAGGACTACGCGATTTTATACCGAGGCAACCATCAGTCGCGTCTATTTGAACGGGCGCTACGCGAAAACAACGTGCCGTATTTCATCAGCGGCAGCACGTCGTTTTTCGCCTACGCCGAAATCAAAGACATGCTCAGTTATCTACGCTTGTTCGTGAATCCGGACGACGATGCCGCGTTTTTGCGTATCATCAACACGCCGCGCCGCGAAATTGGTCCGAATACGCTCGAAAAACTCGGTGCTTATGCCAATGAGCGCCACGTTAGCCTGTTTCGGGCCAGTACCGAAATGGGCCTGATGCAGAAGCTGTCCGACAAGGCGCGTCAGCGCCTCAATAAATTCACCGATTGGGTGACCGATACTGCGGATCGCATCGAACGCGGCGATACTTTTTCCGTGATTGAGCAGATGATAGCTCAAGTCGGCTACGAAGCGTGGCTGCGCGAAAACGCGAAGACGCCGCAATCGGCCGAACGTAAAATGCAGAATGTTTACGAGTTGATCGACTGGTTGAAACGCATCGCCGATAAAGAGCAGGGCACTGAGAGACCGCTGTCTGAAATCGTCTCGAAGATCATGTTGATGGATATACTCGAGCGCAACCAGGAAGAAGAAGCCGGTGACCAGGTCAGCCTAATGACACTGCACGCGGCCAAGGGCCTCGAATTTCCGCACGTGTTTTTAATCGGCATGGAAGAGAACTTGCTGCCGCATCAAAACAGCATCGAAACCGATAATATCGAGGAGGAACGTCGCCTCGCTTATGTCGGCATCACACGCGCGCAGCGTTCGTTAACTTTTAGCTATTGCACGCACCGAAAGCGCTACGGCGAAATTTCCGAATGCGAACCGAGCCGCTTTTTGTCGGAATTGCCGCCCGACGATTTAGAATGGACCAACAAAAAACAACTTGATCCAGCCGTAGTCAAAGAACGAGGCAAGGCCAGCCTGGCCCATTTGAAAACAATGCTATCGTAATTATCTTGCCGATCGGTTAGAATACGCATCCCAAACACGCGCCCGTAGCTCAGCTGGATAGAGCGCGGCCCTCCGGAGGCCGAGGTCAGAGGTTCGAATCCTCTCGGGCGCGCCATTTTGACCTCTACCCCCCAAAACGGCCGTTTTTGCTCCGTGCCCTATCTGTGCCATGGCCTTTAAAATCGATTGAGATCAATTGAAGACTTCGACCTTTACCCCCGATTGCGCATTTCGCCCATTTCAAAATAAATCAGCACGGTTTTGAATTAAAGGCTTCTCCGCTGAAATCTAAGGCCATCATTTATTGATCTTGCTTTTGATAAACGAAATGAGCGGCTTTACGCCGTTTTCGACAAAAAAACAGGCGGTTTGTTTAGCAGCATGAAAAATTACGGCGCCCATCGACGTTTGTTCATCGAGCGAAAGTTTCTTGGCCGACGCTTTTCTGATGTTGTGATAATGAACGGCTAAGCCATCGACGAAGACGTAGCGATACGCCCACATCTCGGCGAGCGACGTAAACCACATGAAGGCGAACGATATGGCCATGCCCATGCCGGCGACAATAACGAGCCAGGCAAACATTGGGTGTAGCTTAGTGAGCCACCACGACATGATGTCCGCTATCAAGAATGCGTAAGGCATGCCGATTGCGGTACTTTTTATCATGACCGACGCGGTTTCGGAAAAGCTAAAAATGAGACCGACGAACATGAATATAAAAGCAATGCCGAATAAGTGGATATGAGATATGCGAATCAACGAGGCGAAGGTGGCCCCTTCGTCTTGTTCGGTCACGGCTTTCAGTTGAGAAAAGTCGTTGTAATTGGGGATTCCCGACGCATCGGCGTTATGACACATTACGCATTTGGTTTCGATGATTTTTTTGGCGCCGCTGGATTCATATTCCGATTGTTCCGCACCATCCCGAGTCCACTGAATGAGCGTGAAGCGTTCTTGCTCGGTCGCATAAGGCTTCATCGAGCCATTGAGCTTGGTTTCCAGCAGGGTGCCCGATCGGTTGCCGTAATAACTGTAGACGATATCGTCGATCGACAGCCCGAACTTGCCGTCGGCCATGCCGTGCGTGAACAGAATTTGTATTAGTGCAAATAGATAACCGACAGCAACAGTGGCTAAATAGCCCGTGAACAAAACTTTGACCGGTAGATCGAGTTCTTTGAGATGTGATTTAAAAGGGTGCATAGTGTTTTTCCATGGAAAATAAAAAATCGAATTCTTTACCCAGTTTTAACATTTGGTGAACATAGCATATTGAAAAAAAGACTATTATTTTCAATGTCATAATTCATAGTTACTGTTTTTGTTAAGGCTGGGTTGAAAAGGAAGGAATAGACATAATAAGTGCAATTTGCGGTCCATGTCGGGACTTTCTTATGACAGGGTACGCACTGCGTACTATTTTACAAGGGTTCCGGAGTTGCCAAACCTGAAAAAGGTTCGCGATGCGTACCCTGCGATCCTTTCGAGCGATCGCATCCTCTTTTGATCGTTAACTTTCATAATAACAGTTGAATTGTATACAGACTCGTAACGATAAAGCGCAATGCACTAAAATGAGGCGGATGTCAGTTGGTGGCTTTTCTAATAACGACAGGTCTTGAAAAAAAGGTGAAGAAAAATGATTGTTGCAGTTTAGCGATTGCCCAAAGTGACAGCAACAGAGTCGAAATTGCAGTTCCGGCAATCACCAGGTCGGCATTCTTGTAAGCGGAAGGCAGCAAACCTTCCGCGACCGCGCCGCTCAATACCATCACAACTAAAGGCAGCATATACAGCAAGAGTGATGCCTTAATTAAAACCCCTTCGCTAATACCGATAATGACTTCGTCGCCGGGTTTTAGTTCGATTTCGCAATCGACAGCGATCGAGCGTTTCTTGATAAACTTATCGATTACCGAGGTGGAGCAGGAACTTTTTTGCATACAACCGCCGCAGCCCTGTTTTGGCGCACTTTCGACCCAGACCTGGTTATGTTCGATTTTTGCGACTACCGCTGTTTCTTCGATCATGATCGTTCCTCGCCTATTTGAATCAACCGATAATGTCGGCAGTATACCGCGAAATCTTAACGCCATCCGACCAATAATGCGGGGGAAGCCCTGCTTTTTGTTTGAGATGCTGTAAGAACTGCCGAGGATCCGGTAAGGATTCCCACACCGAAGGTAAAAACGTGCCTCGCTTGAGGCCTTCTTCCATGATCAAGCCGTCGATACCTGGGCGCAATTGCTCGATTAGGTCTTGCTCCGAAGAAAATATAACCGGCTCGGCGAGGCTGAGAATCGAGATGTGGATGTTTAATTCATCGAGCTCGTCGGCTTCCAGCGGTGGAAACCGGTAATCCTTGAATGCTGCAAAGAAAGCATTTTTGGCGACATCTTCCGCCAACGGTCTGATCGCTTCGAGCATGCCGATACAGCCACGAAGTTGTCCTTGTTTTTGCAAGGTCACGAATGTCGCGCGCGGCACAGTCAATTCGGGCGGATAATCGTTTATATCGATCTCGAGCGCTTTGCCGGTTTTTAAACCATGAGCAATGGAGGATTTGGCTAAATCCAGAAGGCGTTTGCGGTTTTGCTCAGTCAACGACATAGGCGCCATATCCCACGACTCGGTTTTTATCGCCCGCGGTATCCCCGGAATTTCTGAGATCGACGGCCTTTATAGACATCGACTTTTGCCGCAGTAATTTTAGTAATCCCGATACCGGTACCTTGCCGCATGCGTCCTCGGACGACAGTTTTTCGTATTGCATCTGCTCGATCAAGGTGCTGGTTTGTTGATCGAGTTTTTTAGCGGACAAATAATCGTGATAATGACTTAAATCGGAGCTGATGACGATCAAGGTTTCAGAGCCGCCCCAAACCAAATCGAGCGCTCGGCTGACTTGATCGGCCGAAGCATCGCCCGCCACTATGGGCACTAATTTAAAATCGGCCAGTGTTTCTTGTAAAAAAGGTAAATGGACTTCCAGGCTATGTTCATGAGTATGTGCTTGTTCGACATATTCGACAAACGGTAGCTTCATCAATGATTCGATCGCTGCCCGGTCGATAATTACGTTGCCCAAAGGCGTTGTGTAATAGTCGGTGCGGGAGACGGCCAAGCCGCGAAAAGCCACTCGGTGTGAAGGCCCGATTAGTACGACTCGGATGATAGTGTCGCGGGCCTGCTTTAGTCTCGCATAGGCGCTGGCTGCAATCGGGCCTGAATAAATGTAACCGGCATGAGGCACGATGATTGCTTTTGGAACTTTCGCCTCGGTTTCGGCATCACTTAAGAAGTGATCCACCATTGTACGCAACTCAATCGGATCGTCAGGATAAAACAAGCCTGCGACTGCGGGTCTTCTGTTCATGGTCAATATCCTGTATAAGTGGAATAGTGCAGAGAATTTTATAGCGGAAAGCTTACAATCCACTGACTGGTTAAATAATCGTTGGTTCCGGGAGAGCGCTAATGCCTATCTTGATTACCCCTGACACCGTTGCAACCCGCTATTGGCACGCCTTGAACGATGGGCGCATACAGTGTGATTTATGTCCTAGATTTTGTAAATTGCATGAGGGTCAGCGAGGATTGTGCTTCGTCAGGCAAAACCAAAACGGTCAAGTTGTTATGACCAGCTACGGCCGCTCCAGCGGATTTGCCATCGATCCGATCGAAAAGAAACCGTTAAACCATTTTTTACCGGGAACGCCCATTTTATCCTTCGGTACGGCCGGTTGCAATCTAGCGTGTAAATTCTGTCAAAACTGGGATATCAGCAAATCGCGTGAGATGGA
>SLIO01000093.1 GCA_007135635.1 Methylomicrobium sp.
GGTTGCGGCAATGCATCGTGCGTATGACCGCCTAAAATAATGTCCAATCCCCCGACCCTTGACGCCAATTTCAAATCGACATCGAAGCCGTTATGAGACAGCAGCACGATGACATCGGCGGCTTTACGGGTTTTGATTTCATCGATAACCGCTTGCAGTCTGTGTTCTTGAATGCCGAATTGCCAGTCCGGGATGAAACGCTTGGGATTAGCTATCGGCGTATAAGGAAAAGCCTGACCAATCACGGCAATTCTCGCGTTGTTTAACACCTTAATAACATAGGGTTTGAACACAGCCGGGTTTTCGTCATCGCTGTCGAATCGGGCCGCATCGGTCAATGCGATATTTTGCGCGACGAACTCGCCGTTAAACAGTTTGAGATTCTCCAATACGCGTTCGCTGCCGTAAGTGAATTCCCAATGTCCGGTCATCGCATCGACGCCCAAAAGATTGCAGGCCGCCACCATATCTCGCCCTTGCGTCCATAATGCCGTCGCCGAACCTTGCCAACTATCGCCGCCGTCGAGTAATAACGAATGGCCAGCCTCACTCTCCTCTCGAAGCTGTCTGATCAATGTCGCCAAGTGCGCGAAACCGCCCATTTTTCCGTAAATTTCAGCCAGTTCGGTAAAATGTAAAGGCGTTAACGCATGGGCTTCGAGGCTGCCCGGTTTGATTCGGTAATAATCGAGCAATGCTTGTCCGCTTAAATGCGGCGGCAAACCGGAACCGAGGTCCATGCCGATAGCGACTGCGGGTTCTCGATAATAAACAGGCAGCAATTGCGCGTGGCAATCGGTAAAATGCAGCAATCTGACATTACCGAACGACTTTACCGAATAAAGCGCCTCGACGGTGAAATCACGGCTTCCCCGCCTCGCCGAACAACTCGAAGACAGCATCGCTATCGAAAGCGCTTGTAAAAACTCACGGCGACTTAAATTCATCGTCTGGATTTTTTCTCCGATGGATAGGGCTTATGGTCATATACTTCACGCAAAGCGGCAACCCGCCGAATAACTAGTATCTATCATTATGAACGAACATGCCTTCGACTGCTTTTGATCTTGGTTCAAAAACTCTTATAGAACGGCCTTACGGCGATTTACTAGCGCCGATCGCCGGCATTGCGATGGCATTGGCTTTCGCGCCTTTCGATCAGGTCTATCTGGCCTTCGTCGCCTTGGCTTTTATATTCGCGTCCTGGGAGGTTTTGACTCCCGCCCGCGCCGCCTTCAGAGGTTTTTTGTTCGGTCTCGGTTTGTTCGGTTTCGGCGTTTCATGGGTGTTCGTCAGCATTCGAGTCTATGGCGGAGCCGATTTATTCAGTTCCGTTCTCATCACAGCATTATTCGTCATGGTCTGGTCACTGTTTCCCACAGTGACCGGTTATTTGGCGAGCAAAATAACCCGCAGTTCAGACCGGACGTCTAACAGCTTGATCATCCCCTGCTTATGGATATTAATTGAATACCTTCGTGGCAATTGGTTTCTGAACGGCTTTCCATGGCTACAAATCGCCTACTCGCAGTTGAACTCCCCATTATCGGGCTATGTCCCTATCATCGGAGTGTACGGTACCGGTTTTATCATAGTCTTAGCGACCAGCCTTGCGCTGCAATGCCGCCACAACCTAAGTCTCACCGGGATAAATCTCGCCATCATTGCCGCGCTATTCGCTGGCGGCGCTCTTCTAAAACGCATCGAATGGACCTATCCCATCGGGAAGCCCATTCAAGTCAGCTTGCTGCAAGGCAATATTCCGCAAGAACAAAAGTGGGCGCCGGAAAACCGCGATGCTACCTTACGGAAATACCGTCTGTTAACCGAGCAACATTGGGACTCTGACATAATCGTGTGGCCGGAAACATCGATTCCGGCTTATTATTCGGACGTTAAAGAAAGCTTTTTAAAACCGTTGGAACACGAAGCCATCGAACGCAACAGCGATATCATCGTCAGCCTCCCTACGCAAGGCGATCAACCGCATATAAAATACAACTCGGTATTAGTGCTCGGTAAACAGCGAAGTATTTATCATAAAAACCATTTACTGCCTTTCGGCGAATATTTACCCTTACAACCCTTGTCCGGAAAGATTCTCGATTTTTTGAACATGCGTCTCGGACACTTCACCCCAGGGGGAGACGATCAAACGTTGCCAATCGCGGCAGGATATCCGTTTGCGGCTTCAATCTGCTATGAAGATGCCATTAGCAACGAAGCACGCACAAAATTGCCGGATGCCGCTTTTTTAGTAAACGTTACTAACGACGCCTGGTTCGGACAATCGATAGAGCCTTTTCAACACATGCAAATCGCCAGAATGCGAGCGCTCGAAACGGGCCGTTATCTCTTGAGGGCCACCAATACTGGCGTTACGGCCATTGTTTCGCCTAAGGGCGGCATCGTTAAACAAGCTGCGCCTTTTGAGACCGCGACTATCATCGGCGCGATAACTCCGCTAGGCGGACAAACACTCTATGCACGACTCGGCGACACTCCGGTGATTTTAATACTCTTCGTGCTGTTAATACTCAGCCTATTGACTCAAATAAAATTCAGCCGCTGCATCAAGGAACATAAGCGGAATCAATATAAACAGAGAAAACTTTAATGAATGACTGGAGCAGAAATGACTTCGCCTCATCGATCGCCATTGACTGGAAACTAATTTTTTGTTTCAAGGCTTCGAACTGAAAAACGAAAACGACATCGAAACCTCGTCCAGCAGCAATGCGACTATGTCTATGCTTAGCGCGGTCATGTTTGCGGCTTTTATGGCAAGACTATTTTGTTCGACGCTTACAGGGACGTAAGCGGTAGACTGCGTCGGGAACTGGCAGTCGACGCTTACACGGATGTAAGCGGTAGACTGCGTCGGGAACTGGCAGTCGAGAACAAGGCGCGAAAACAGGCATTAAGCTAAGCTATGTAACTGTTTCGCATAGCTTCCGCTCCTGCTCACGCTCCTTACCTACATCCATGTAGGTAAGGCTTCCGGTCATGCTTTGCCGGTAATCTCGATATGTAGCGCCCGGAACTCATCGGTCAGTTTATGATAAGGAGCATAATAAACCAGCGGTTTCGATTCGCTGTGCGATTCCCTTATTTTGACCGACGGTGAAATTTTAGCATCGAGCACGGGATGACCTTCGGTAATCAGCTCCTCGACTAATTGCCTCGGCAGGTTGGCCTGTTTTTGGTATTGATTGACGACAATACCTTCAATTTCAAGACTTTGATTATGGTCGACCTTGACTTCCGCCAAGGCTTGCATCAACGTGTACAAAGCCTCGCGGGAAAATGCATCGCAATCGAATGGAATCAAGCACTTATGCGCCGCAATCAAAGCCGATTGGCTGTAGAAATTCAGGATCGGCGGTGTATCCATATAAACCGCATCGAAGCCTTCCAACTTTTCCAGCGCTTCTTTCAACTTGAAAATCTTATAGCGGGATTCCAGCCTAGCTTGTAACGGCTCAAGTTCAGGATGAGAAGGAATTACAAACAAATTCGGGAAAGGGGTTTCATGAATAACGTCCTCAAGCCCCGGATTATTGCTGCCGAATAGACCGAGACCTAAACAATCCTTGAAAAACTTGGCAACGGTTTTGTCAGAATTAGTGACTTTTCCACCCAGTAGATACTGAGTCGCATTCCCTTGCATGTCCAAATCCACGACCAGTGTCTTTTTGCCTTCGACCGCACTGATCGCCGCCAAATTGCAAGTGATTGTAGATTTGCCGACTCCGCCTTTCTGGTTGA
>SLIO01000436.1 GCA_007135635.1 Methylomicrobium sp.
ATTCGACATTACGTAGCGTTGGCGTCTTGAATGCGCCGATCTTGTTCAATTCGTCGGTGACCGCGAAACGGCCGAGTTCCGACGACTTTGGATCGGTCAACACCATGATATCGACGTCCTTACCCTGATTTTTCGCTTCTAGGAAGGCTTGTGTCAAGGCAGGAATATCCGGTTCGATCGAATCGATGCCGATACCGATATTGTGAAAGCGGCTGTCGGTGAAGGTCGCATTATCCTGTTCGATCACATGGCAGGATACGCAACGGCCTTGGCCAATGAATAAGTTGAAGCCGCGAATTTGCGCGTCGCTCATCGCATCGGTTTCGCCTTTGAAATAGAAACGGTCGAACGGCGAGTTGCCGGTGACTAGTGTACGCTCGAAACTGGCGATCGCTTGTACGACATGATCGATCGTTAGCGCATCGCCTGCAACTTCGAAGACGTCTTGAAAAGACTGTTGATAATCCGGATCGCTACGGACGATATCGAGAATCGGGCCGTGATTGGGCAGGCCGTGTTCGACCGGGTTGATGAATGGCTGTTTCGCTTGGCTTTCAAGATCCGGTTCCCGCCCGTCCCAAAATTGGGAATGATAAAACGCCGCATTCAGCACCGTCGGCGCATTGCGCGTGCCGGTTTTGCCGCTGTGTCCGACCGAGACGGGTAGATTGTCGGTAAAGGCCTTGCCGTCGTCATGGCAATTTGCGCAGCTGATCGTGCCGTCGATCGAAAAGCGTTTATCGTGAAAAAGTTTGTCGCCGAGCGCGATCTTATCTGGCGTTTGCGGATTGTTTTCGGGGATAGGCACCGGCGGCAAACCTAGCAGTTTGTCTTCTTCGGAATAGCGGCTTGGCGGTGCGGCTTGAGTCTGCGGAGGGGGTGATGCAGATGGCTCGAGAGGATCGGTTTTAGGTGTCTCGGCCGATTGTTCGCAACCGAACAAAACGGCAATGCCGAGGGTTAAAACGAGTGAATTACGCATTACGATCCTCCTACAATGAGAGAGAAGAGCTAGCTTGCATTGTAGTTCTGAAATCTTATTGTCACAAGACAATTGATTCTAGAAGGTAGGGTTAATCGGCTGGCGGAAACAAGGCGCCTAATTGTTCGGCGGGAAGCGGTTTGGAATATAAAAAGCCTTGTCCGAGTCGGCAACCCGACTGCATTAGGTAGGAAGCTTGTTCGTCATTTTCAATGCCTTCGGCAATGATTTCCAGGCGCATGTGTCGTGCTATCGAAATGATGGAATGAACGATCACTTTATCGTCAGGGTCGTTCAGAATGTCCCGGACAAAGGACCGGTCGATCTTGATCGAATTAATCGGAAATTTTTTTAGATATGTAAGCGAGGAGTAGCCGGTACCGAAATCATCCAGCGATACTGTCACGCCCATTGTCATCAATTGTTGCAAAATGCTGATAACGGTGGACATATTCTGCATCATGACGGTTTCGGTGATTTCGATCTCCAAAAATTCGGGGTCAAGTTCGGCGTCATCTAGGCATTGCTTAATCGTATGAACTAGATTATTTCCTAGAAATTGCCGGGCTGACAGATTCACACAAATTTTTTTTAATGGTGGCTGCCGCACTTGCTTTTGCCAAATTTTGAATTGCTTACAAGCGGTCTTTAAAACCCATTCGCCGATGGCAACGATCATACCGGTTTCTTCGGCGACCGGAATGAAGTCATCGGGTGGAATCAGTCCTTTTATCGGGTGATTCCAGCGTAATAACGCTTCGAAACCGATAATTTGGTTCGGTGTTTGTAAGTCAATCAAAGGTTGATAGTATACGACCAATTCTTGGTTAGGTAGGGCATGATGCAGATCATTTTCCAGTGTACTGCGGGTGAGCGCCTCGGAGCGCATACTATCGGAGAAGAGTTGGTAATTATTTCGTCCTGAAGCTTTTGCATGATACATTGCTGCATCGGCATTCTTGATCAGTTCACCGACCGACGAGCCATCCTTCGGAAACAGCGTAACACCAATACTCGTTGATGTAATAAACTGGTTGCCGGATAAATCGAAAGGTTGCGATAACATATTGAGTATTTTTTTCGCGATTTCGGCGCTATGGTGTGCAGCACTTTGTTCGTCGACGAAATCGGTCAATAAAATAACAAATTCGTCTCCTCCGAAACGCGCGACCGTGTCGCTCTCTCGCACGCAGCTTTTGAGGCGTTTGGCCACATTTTGCAGCAATAAGTCGCCGGCAAAATGACCGAGGGTATCATTGAGTATTTTGAAACGATCCAGATCGAGAAAAAACACCGAAAGCCATAATTTATGGCGTACTGCCTGAACGATGCCTTGCTTGAGCCGGTCGTTTAATAAAGCGCGATTCGGCAGTTCGGTCAACGTATCGAAATAAGCCAATTGTTCGATTTGTTTCTCATTGAGTTTGCGAAGAGTGATGTCGGAGAAGATGCCGATATAATGACTGGCGCGACCGAATTTATCGTTGATGCGGCAAATGCTAAGCCATTCGGCGTATAAATCCCCATTTTTTCTACGATTCCAGATTTCGCCCTGCCAACAGCCTTCCTTGTTGATTTTTTGCCACATATTGAGGTAAAACGCAGGGCCTTGGCGTCCGGAGGAAAGGATTTTCGGCGTTCGACCAATCACTTCGGCTGGTTTGTAGCCCGTTACCGCAGTAAAAGCGAGATTTATTTTGAGAATAGTTGTATCGGGCGAGGTAATCAAGATGCCCTCTTGGCTATGCTCGAACACTTTCGCCGCTAGTTCTAGTTGCTCTTCCATTTTCTTGCGTTCGCCGATAGCAATGATATTGACCAGTAAACAATCCTGGTTGAAATCGAGACTAGCGCCGGCTTCCTTTTTTATCAGTCGTCCGCTGAGTTCTATGTATATCGGGTTTTTCTGCATATCGAGCAATCTTAACTCGATATGTTTTCCGTCCGGTTTTTTATAAAACGCGCTGTAGCGCGCGTTAAAAATATTCAGGTCATCGGCATGAATAAAAACGGCTAGAAACTTATCGCGTAATTCGCTATGGCTTTTGCCGAGCATTTCTTGCACGGTTCGATTCGACTGCAAAATACGCCCTTTTTCATCCAGTCTTAAATAACCTACCGGCGCTAGGTCGAAAAGTGTAATGAAGTCATTTCTCGACGCAATAAGTTGTTGTTGCGCTTCTACGAGCTGTTCGTTTTGCATGCGCAATTCGATTTGATGCACATTCAGTTCGTGAAATAGCGTCTGTATATCATGCGGTGAAATCGTATCGAGATTGGCCGGCACGAAATTGATTAAGGATTCCGCTTCATGTCTTAGGTCGTCGATATCTGCTGGATTTTTCTTCATCGTGCCTACCGGTTTAGTGTCGTTGCTCACTGAATGCAATCAAAAGCGCTTCTCCGGCGTGATCTCCGAGAACCGATGCATTTATTTTGACGGCTAATTTTTGATTGTCCTTGGTGAGTCTTTGGGTCAACAGCGTTTGCGGAGACGAATGGTCCAATGTGAGTTCGGCGATAAAGCGCGATATTTGCGTTTTGCCGGGTTCAGGGGTCAGATCCGCGATATTCACACTTATCATTTCTTGTTTGCTCCAACCGTATAAGTTTTCGGCGCCTTTGTTCCAGGCGGTTATTTTTCCTTGAGGGTCCAATAGAAGCAATGCTTCTTCGGTATCCATCACGAGCGATGCAATGCGTTGAAGGCAACTGACGCAATCGTTTTTGACCGCCGTTATATGTGCACTGATATCGCGTTCGGTCAAGGCAATCA
>SLIO01000342.1 GCA_007135635.1 Methylomicrobium sp.
CGATCATCAGTATTGCCGACCGCTCCGGCAAAATCACCTACGTCAACGACAGGTTTTGCGAGATCAGCGGCTACCGGCGCGAAGAGTTGATTGGACAAAACCATCGCATTGTCAAATCCGGCGAACACTCGCCCGAATTTTACCAAGACTTATGGCAAACTATCACCGGCGGTAAGGTCTGGCAGGGCGAAATTTGCAACCGGTGCAAAGACGGCAGTCTATATTGGGTCGAATCCACGATTACCCCTTTTCTCGGCAGCAACGGAAAACCTTATCAATATGTTTCGATCCGTACCGACATCAGTCATCTCAAAAAATCCACGCAACAATTAAAATTATTGGAACGTGCGGTCGAAGCCAGCACCAGCGGCATATTAATCGCCGATGCCATCCAGCCTGATATGCCGCTCATCTTTACCAATAAAGCGTTCGAACGCATCACAGGCTATCGCCGAGATGAGGTGCTGGGCAAAAATTGCCGCTTCCTAAATAACGAGGATCATGATCAACCCGGGCTAGATAAGGTGCGATCAGCTTTGGCAAAGGGCAGGAAAGTCGAAGTGCTGTTACGCAATTATCGCAAAGACGGCACGTTGTTTTGGAATGAATTACAGATTGCGCCAGTCCATGATGAACGAGGCAAGCTAACACATTTCATCGGTGTGAACATGGATGTTAGCAAACGCGTTCGCGACAGCGAAGCGCTGAAAAAAGGCGAGGAAAAGCTTCGTGCAACGCTCGAATCCACCCAGGACGGTATTCTAGCCGTCGACGATGCCGGCTCAATTCTTTTCGCCAACCGTCAATTTATCAATTTGTGGAACGTATCGGAAGAACTCGCCACACCGGGCCAATCCGATCAGTACCTGCTGGATATTATTGGTTCTCAACTGGCCGACCCGCTCGGTTTTCGTAAGACTGTTCAAGACATATATCGATCCAGCCAAGATTCGCATGACCTACTGGAATTTGCGGACGGCAGAATAATCGAGCGTCACTCGAAACCGCTAGCCTCGGAAGGAATAATTGGCGGGCGGGTATGGAGTTTTCAAGATATCACCGAAATCAAACGCGCCGAGCGCGCTGTGGAATATCACAAAGAAAGACTGCGCCGAGGACAAATTTTCGCGAACATCGGTACCTGGGAATGGAATATAAAATCCGGCGATTTATATTGGTCCGAACGCATTGCCCCGTTGTTCGGCTATCCCAATGGCGATTTTGAAACCTCTTATGAAAACTTCCTTAACGCGATTCATCCCGAAGACCGGCAAGTCGTCGTAGAGGCAGTCGACGCTTGTCTTGAACGCGATCTTCCCTACAACATCGAACATCGGGTTATCTGGCCGGACGGCACTGAACGCTGGTTGCTCGAACGCGGCGCCGTGGTGCGAGATGCCGAAGGCCAACCCATGCAAATGCTGGGCGTGGTACAAGACATCGACGACCGCAAACGCGCGGAACTAACGCTGGCCGAACGCGAGAAATATCTGCGAATCTTTCAGCATATTGTCGACTCGGTCGTCGACGGCGTCATCACGATCGGCACCGACGGAATCATTCGCTCGTTCAACCCGGCGGCATGCGCGACTTTCGGCTATCGAGAACAAGATATCGTCGGCCGTAAGGTTGTCGTTCTGATACCGGAACCCTATCGATCTAAGTATGATGATGGTTATGTCGAGAGTTACCTTGCGACAGGCCGAAGCAAAATCATCAATCAGCAACTTGAATTGGCCGGACTCAGAGCGGATGGGAGTGTTTTTCCACTCGAACTTGCCGTCAGCGAAATCATATTGCCCGACGACTTACTCTTTGTCTGCCTTACGCGAGACATTACCGAACGCAAACGAGCCGAACAGGAATTGATTACCGCCCGAATCGCCGCTGACCGCGCCAACCAAACTAAATCGGACTTTCTCTCGAGTATGAGCCACGAGTTGCGCACGCCGATGAATGCAATTCTCGGTTTCGGGCAACTGATGCAGTTCGACGAAACCTTGAGCGATACACAAAAAGAGAATGTGCGGGAAATTCTCAAAGCCGGCCGGCATCTGCTCGATTTAATCAACGAAATATTGGATTTAGCCAAGATCGAGTCCGGCCGGATTTCGCTATTCATAGAACCCGTAAGGGTCGCACCGATTATCGAGGAATGCCTAAGCCTCGTATCCACACAGGCGCATAAACGCCGAATAAGCCTCCGCTGCGATTCGCACGAAGACTTCTCAGTACAGGCCGACCAAACACGGCTCAAGCAGGCCTTGCTCAATTTAATCTCCAATGCGATCAAATATAATCGCGAAGGCGGTTTAGTGACCGTTGATGTCCAACTTAAAGATACAGACTACTTAACTATCCAAGTAACCGATACCGGAGACGGCATTCCTAAAGAACGTTTGCCAGAACTCTTTCAACCGTTCAACCGTCTCGACGCCGAATACAACGCTATCGAAGGGACCGGCATCGGACTGACCATCACTCGCCGTATCGTCGAAATGATGGCCGGTACAATCGAAGTCGAAAGCGAAGTCGGCATGGGCAGCCGTTTCCTGATCACACTTCCGACAGCATCGCACTCGGCCTTCTTGGACGAGGCCAAACCAGAAATAACGTCATCGCAGATAGACTTGAGTCAACATCTCGTACTCTATATCGAAGACAACCCGTCCAATATCCGGCTCGTCTCTCAAATACTCGAAAGACAACGATACATTCGCCCCATCACGGCCCACACACCGCAACTGGGCATTGAATTAGCCCGAGCGCACCGTCCCGCGCTCATCTTGCTCGATATTAATATGCCGAATATGAACGGTTACCAAGTGTTAAATGTCTTACAAAGCGACCCCGACTTAAAGTCCATACCGATCGTCGCGATCACCGCCAATGCAATGCCGCGCGATATCGAACGGGGTAAAGCGGCCGGATTCGCCGGTTATTTAACCAAGCCGTTGGACATCGCGCAATTCACCTCCGTCTTAGACGATGTGCTTAGCCGCAACAAAGACGATCGATACACATCATGAACGCGTGGAGCGAAACCTATCTCGGTCTGATCTTTCAAATTTACGGTGTGGCATTTTTTAGCTTGGGCGCGATAGTTTCCGTATTACCGAAACGAAACAATGCCTTGTTTTTTTTTCGGCATTTAAACTGGCTCGCAGCATTCGGCTTTTTGTATGGCTTTCTAGAGCTCATCGAAGGAGAACGCTTACACAATGATGCGAACTGGCTAACAATCGCAAGTTCCTTATTCTTAACCGGCTCATTTTGCGCGCTCTTGGAATTCGGACGGCGTGGATTGAATTCGGTATACGCCTCAATGCGTCTACCGGCCTTACCGCTCTATGGCATGTTAACGACGATTACCGTGGCTATTGCCGTTAAATCAAGCCACCCTTTCGCCGGAGTGGAGCTTAGCGTGCGTTATTTTGCCGGTGCACCGGGAGCGCTATTAGCAAGTTACGTGCTGATGGCTTACCATCTAGAATCAGTGCCCGGCGGCAGGGCCGTAACTCGAACCCTTTGGCTACTTGTCGGCGGAGCGGCATTCGCCGTTTACGGCGTATTGACGTTATTCGTGTCCGCCGGCACCCCTTTACCGGGTTGGCTACCGACCACGAAACACTTCACCGAAATCACAGGACTGCCGGTGCAATTGCCGAAAGCGCTATGCGCGATCTTGATCGCACTTTCGTTTGCATGGTTGATACGCACGACCGGTCGATTGACCAACG
>SLIO01000412.1 GCA_007135635.1 Methylomicrobium sp.
AAAATGCCGGTTCCGAATAGGGTGTGCGGTTGCTCGACCGACAGGCGTCGGCGGCAGGGCAAGCCGCCGCCAAGACTACACGGACGTATTCACGGCGTCCTGTCGGGCGAGTGACCGCACCCTCCCCACCAGAGTACTTTCATTTGCCGGGCCGATGGCCAGACCTTCATGAACGTTACTTAGAAAATAGAACCGTTTTAACTGCTAACGCGAACATAGCCTTTTTTATCTGTAATACCCAGCCATTGCTTGCATACTAACGAGCATGATATAACATCACAAACTTATCCGTCAGAGCGTTTTTAGCGTGCCCTCGGTTGCGCTAAAATAATTCTGATCATTATTATCTCTAAAACAGTGTTGACCATGAAAAGCCGTATCTTCATACCATTCCTGTCGATTTTCCTATTTTCCGCCCCAACCTTGGCGGAAATACGCCACCATGATGCGCATACTCATGGCGCCGCCGAACTGAATATTGTCATCGAGAACGATACCGTGTTAATCGAATTCGAATCCCCGGCGGTCAATCTGATCGGCTTTGAGCACAAGCCAAGAACCGATGCGCAGCACCTCGAATTGCAAAAGGCTTTGGCGTTATTAAATGACGCCGGCGTCGTTGCTTCTTTCGAAAAAGGCGAATGCCGCGTAACCGAAACGCTTATCCGTGGGCCTTTCGATAATGCCGATCAAGAAGGACCGAAACATGGCGAACGGGAAGAACATTCCGAATTCCACGCCACTTATAGCTTATCTTGCCAAGATGCCTCAGTTATCACCTCTGTCAGCACACGGTTATTCGACCATTTCACCGGTTTCGAAGCCATTCGAGTTCGTTGGATCGGTAACAAAGGGCAAGGCACGGCACTCTTGAATAATCATTCGACGACTTTTTCGATCGAATAAGGCGATTGACAAGAATAAACATACCCAAATAACGCAGGATTTTTGTTCAGCTACAAAAACCGGAAAGGGGCGTATAGTTGCGCTATGTAACCCTTTCCGGTTTGCAGTAGATGGACAAAAAGACCAGTTAGTTGGGTATGTTTTTCGCCGGAAATCGCCTAAAGCCTATTCTTCCTCATAATCATCGATCGTTGCGACTTGCATCGAATAGGCCGATACGGCTTTGCCGGTACCAACATCCTTGCTAAATATTTCGGTCTTCAATACGCCTTGAAACCAAAAAGGCATATAGAGATCTTGCAACTTAAAGCCCTTGGGATAGACGACATGGATCAACTGATTGGGCGGCGGCGGCGGAACATGGATACAAGCCCCGAAATACGGCACCACGAAAAATTCGGTAACCTGCTGTTTGTCGTTAAACTCCAAAGGCACCATAAAACCCGGGATCCGAACTTTAGTCTCGTTTAATTCCGGCCTTACGTCGGTCGAAACCAAAGCCTTTTGATAGGCACTGTCCGCCGCCTGCTCGATGGCTTGGCGCACTTGGTTCGAAATCTGCGAATCGATCGGCAACTCCGGTGTGTCGTGCGTAATTTCGGGACCGCTCATCAAGGCATCCAAATCGCTTTGCGGCATCAAGTCGGTCCACTCGAGGGTCTTATAACTATCTGCCGACACTGACAAAACCGGCATCGCCAACGCCAAGCACAAGATGAGTTTTAACAAGGTATGAACTATTTTCATCGGAAAGTAACCTATAGTGATTTCGTGTAACATTATAGCTTTTAGCAACACACTCTCGCACCCGCATGACAGATTTCGACTATGCACTCGACCTACAAAATGTCTCTTTCAGTTGGCATAAACGCCATGCGCCGGTATTGAAGATTGCCGAGTGGCGAGTCAAACCGGGCCGGCGTATTTTTTTGCACGGCGCATCCGGCTCCGGTAAATCAACCTTACTGAGCTTAATCAGCGGGATACTCGTTCCGGCAAGCGGGCAAATTAAAATCCTCGGCACCGACTTGGCCCGTATCGGCGGCATGGCCCGCGACCGCTTCCGTGCGCGCCATATCGGCGTTATTTTTCAGCAGTTTAATCTGCTGCCCTATCTGTCTGTCGAAGCAAATATCGAACTGGCCGTTAAATTCGGTCACCGGCCGATTTTAAATAAAGACTCGATTGCCGAACTCACCGACCGTTTGGGTCTGGATCGGTCGATTCTTAAGCGAAAAGCCAGCCAACTGAGTGTCGGACAACAACAACGCGTCGCGGTCGCCAGAGCCTTGATCAACCATCCCGAATTGATTATCGCGGACGAACCGACATCCTCATTGGACAGCGATACGCGCGATGAATTCATGCGCGTTTTACTCGAATTGGCCGCGATGAATCGAACCACGGTTGTTTTTGTCAGTCACGATAAATCACTAGGGCATTATTTCGACCAAGAAATCAGCCTACATGATCTGATGCAAGCCGGAGAATCGAAAGCATGATGTTAAAACTGGCCATTGCCAGCCTTTGGAACCGCAAACTCACCGTGGCGCTGACCGTGCTATCGATCGCGGTCGGCGTTTTTCTATTACTGGGCGTCGAACATATTCGCAGCGAAGCCAAGAACAGCTTCAGTAAAACGGTCTCGGGCGTGGATCTGATCGTCGGCGCCCGCACCGGCCCTTTGAACTTGCTGCTTTACTCGGTATTTCATATCGGCAATGCTTCGAACAATATCTCTTGGCAAAGCTACCGGGAATTCTCGCAAAAACCCGAAGTGGCCTGGAGTATTCCGATTTCGCTCGGCGACTCGCACAAAGGCTATCGCGTGGTAGGTACCAGCCGAGATTTTTTCGAGCATTTTCATTATGGGCAAAAGCAAAACCTGGTGTTTAGATCTGGCCGCGCCTTCGATGGCGTCTACGAGGCGGTAGTCGGCGCACAAGTCGCCAAAACGCTAGGCTACAAAACTGGCCAATCGATAACGCTGGCGCACGGCATCGCTAAAGTCGGGTTCAGCAAACATGACGACAAACCGTTTATTGTGACCGGCATTCTCGCCCCGACCGGGACGCCGGTCGACCAAGCGGTTTATGTTAGCTTGGCGGGCATCGAAGCGATACATATCGATTGGCAAGGCGGCGTGCGCATACCGGGCCGTTCGATTGGCGCCGAAGAGGCGCTCAAACATGATTTAACACCGAAATCGATAACCGCCTTCATGGTCGGTTTAAACTCGAAAATCGCATTGTTTTCACTGCAACGGGAAATCAATAACTACCGAGACGAGGCCTTAGTCGGCATCATGCCGGGCATCACGCTGATGGAACTGTGGCAAATGGTAGGTACGCTCGAAAACATCCTACAATTGATTTCGATACTGGTATTGTTTGCGACGCTTATGGGGCTGTCGACGATGCTGTTGGCCTCGATGAAAGAACGCGAACGCGAAATGGCAGTGCTGCGCGCAATCGGCGCGCATGCCGGGTCGTTATTTTTTCTGATCGAAATTGAAGCTTTGGTTATCACAGTAACCGGAATTCTAGTCGGCAGCACGGCCCTTTGCGTTGCTCTATTGACTGCTCGCGCGGAACTCAGCGAACAATATGGCCTGTTCATCGGCATCAATCCGTTTACGCCGATTACGTTCCAATATTTACTTGGAATTTTAGCGGTCTCGTTCTCACTGGCATTACTACCGTCGATTTCAGCTTATCGCAATTCGCTGGGCAGCGGTTTGGTTGTCAGAACTTAGCTAAGCGGTGAGCGGTGAGCGGTGAGCGGTGAGCGGTGAGCGGTGAGCGGTGAGCGGTGAGCGGTGAGCGGTGA
>SLIO01000192.1 GCA_007135635.1 Methylomicrobium sp.
AACTGCTAACTGCTAACTGCTAACTGCTAACTGCTAACTGCTAACTGCTAACTGCTAACTGCTAACTGCCTACTTCGTCCTCAGGTGATTACAGTAGGTCCATTTCTGCCGGTTCTTTTTTTGACTTCACAAAACTGTTCCGCTAATTCGATAAGTGGCGCCAATGCTGTTTGCGCATCTTGATAATGTAAATTGCTGTCTGGTTCGTAACGTTCCAAATAAATTCGAAGCGTGGCGCCTACAGTACCGGTGCCTGATAGGCGGAACACAATCCGCGAGCCGTTTTCGAAACCGATTCGGATGCCTTGGTTTTTGCTGACGCTACCGTCTACCGGGTCGGTATACGCGAATTCATCGGCATATTTAACGATATAATCGCCGAATGCCTTGCCTGGTAGGATCGGTAGTTGTTCGCGAAGATAAGTGACGATGCCGTCCGCAATATCGGTGGCTACGGCTTCATAATCATGGCGCGCGTAAATATCACGGCCGAATTGTTGCCAGTGCTCGGTGACGATGTCGGCAACCGATTGTCTTTTTCTGGCGATTAGGTTGATCCAGAATAATACCGCCCATAAGCCGTCTTTTTCCCGGACATGGTCTGATCCGGTGCCGAAGCTTTCCTCACCGCATAGCGTAATCTTGCCGGCATCGAGTAGGTTTCCGAAAAATTTCCAACCGGTTGGAGTTTCGAAACAAGGTAAGTTCAGTTGCGCTGCAACCCGATCGACGGCTTGGCTGGTCGGCATTGAACGTGCGACGCCACTGATGCCTTTTGCGTAGCCGGGAATCAAGTGTGCATTGGCCGCTAAAATGGCTAAGCTATCGCTCGGTGTTACGAATATTTGCGAACCCATGATCATGTTACGGTCGCCGTCACCATCCGAAGCTGCTCCAAATGTCGGTGAGTTCGGTCCGAACATTGCCTCGGCCAATTCTTCTGCATGGGCTAGGTTCGGGTCCGGGTGGCCGCCGCCGAAATCTTCCAAAGGTATGGCATTGATCACAGAGCCGGGTTTCGCGCCCAGCATGTCTTCCAGAATCGTTTTGGCATAGGGTCCGGTGATTGCGTGCATCGCATCGAATTTAAGCGTGATAAAGCCTGAGCCGATGCTTTGCTTGAGTAGATCGAAGTCGAAAATGGTTTGCATCAATTCGGCGTAATCTTTGACGGGGTCCAGGATGCTTATCGTAAGTGTCCCGATTTTTTGGATGCCGATAGTGTCAAGGTCGATGTCAGGGATTTCTGCGATTTTGTAGGATGCGATTTCCTTGCTGCGCTGGTAAAATGCTTCGGTATATTTTTCAGGTGCCGGGCCGCCGTTGCCTACATTATATTTGATGCCGAAATCTTCATCCGGTCCTCCGGGATTATGGCTGGCCGATAGCACCAACCCGCCATAGGCTTTATATTTCCGAATCAGGTTGGATGCGGCGGGTGTCGATAATAAACCGCCTTGGCCGATAATTAATTCACTGAAACCGTTTGCGGCAGCAATTTTTATGATCGTTTGAATGGCTTGTCGGTTAAAATAGCGTCCATCACCACCTAAAACAAGTTTTTGGTCTACAATATTATCAAGAGAGTCGAAGATTGACTGAACGAAATTTTCAAGATAGTTCGGTTGTTGAAAGGCCTTCACTTTCTTTCTTAGCCCCGACGTCCCGGGGTTTTGGTCTTCGAATGGTTGGGTTTCTATTGTTTTTATTTCCATGAGTGAACCTTTAATGCGACAAATAACACGGTTTTTAAATTACACTAAAACACTAACTAATAGTAGTTTATTTATGTACCGAATGGGTATGTTTCCAATTCTTTTTTTGTTGGCGTCGAATGTTCACGCCAGTAACGATGTCTGGTTGTTGATTGATACCGATGCGCTGACGCTTGAAGTTAAGAAGGGAGGGGAGACGTTAGAGAGGTTGGAAAATATTGCGATAGGTCGTAATGGCGCAGGAGTTAAGGAATTGCGCGGCGATGATGTCACTCCTTTAGGGACTTACAAAATTAGCTGGATTAATGAAAAAAGCAGTTTTTATCGCTTTTTCGGCTTGTCTTATCCTTCGGTCGATAATGCTCATGCCGCACTTGACAAGGGGCTTATCGATCCGTTAACTTTTGATGCGATTGTCGATGCGCACCAAAAACATAGTATTCCTCCTCAGAATACTCGCTTAGGAGGACAAATCGGCATTCACGGTCTGGGGCGTGGCGATGAGAAAATTCACAGAACCATGAATTGGACCCATGGCTGTATTGCATTGACTAATCAGCAAATTGACCGTTTGAGCAAATGGGTTGATAAAGAAATTACAGTGCAAATAAAATAGTTCTGGAATATTTTGAAAAAAAAGTTCAATATATTTAATCGAATGCTTTTGAAATAAAATCTTTGTAACAACTCTTAACAGTAAAAAAAGGAAAAAATATGAAAAAATTAGCGAAATTATCAGTGGTTGCTCTTACAGCAAGTCTGGCTGTTGGTTGTGCGAGTACTTCTGACGTTGAAAACCTGCAATCTCAAATCGACGATTTGAATACTAAAGTTTCAAGAGCGGCTTCCGATGCAGCTGGTGCGAAAAGTGCTGCTGCTGACGCATCTGCAAGAGCGGCGGCTGCGGAAGCTGCGGCAAACCGCGCAGCAAGCTACGCACAAGATGCCAACAGCAAGCTGGATCGCCTTTTCAAAAAATCAATGATGAAATAAATCTTCATCGTTTGATTCGAAAAAAGCCCGTCAGATTCGTCTGACGGGCTTTTTTTTGGCTATATTTGCGTTAATAGTTGGCGTCGCTCGGTTATGAGTTGCCGTGGGTTAGAGGGTCATGAATGGCGAGGGGCTTTCACGTCCTTGTGGTACCCGCTAATCCATGCAGGGATAACGCTTCGATGTCTTTTAAACTGCACCGGACGTAGGCTTATTTGCTCTATATCTGTTATATTCGCTGAAACTTAATACGCTACCTTAGCTGAGTGCGAAGTTGATTGGGGTGCCGGTTTTTTATAAATCAAAACGGGTCGGCCGCTTTTTTCTTCGAGCGCTTTTCTGAGCGAGGCGCCTTCGATGATAGGAAGTTGGTTATTGTTCGATCGAATAATCAATTCTAGTGCTTGTTCCAGTCTGTCTTCATAGCTGATTTCGGTTTTTTCCAGGTTCGGATAAACCTGGATATAGAGCGAGTCATCAAGCCAGCCGACTTTTGTCGGTTGATTGACGATGTGGACATCGGTGCCGACCGGAACTTTGGGAAATAGTTGTTCGATATTTTCCGGCAACATTCGAATACAGCCATGAGTTACGCTCATGCCGACTCCAAAAGGCTTGTTGGTACTATGGATTAGATAGCCCGGAACGCCCAGTCGCATCGCGTACAGCCCCAAAGGATTATCAGGGCCGGCCGGAACGACGTTCGGCAAGATATCCCCTCGCGCAGCATGTTCCCTTTTAATGGATTCCGGCGGCGTCCAGGTTGGGTTTCTGGTTTTTGCGGTTATTTTGGTTTTGCCGAGTGGCGTCTTCCAGTCAAGTCTGCCGATGCTGATCGGATACGTGACGACGCGGTCCTTATTCGGCGGGTAGTAATACATTCGGTATTCAGGTAAGTTAATCACGATTCCGTTTCGAGGCGCATTGGGTAACAAGCGACTATTTGCTATCTTAACCTGCGTACCTTCTTTTGGAAGCCAACGGTCGACAGTAGGGTTGGCCAATAATATTTCATTTTGA
>SLIO01000461.1 GCA_007135635.1 Methylomicrobium sp.
CTACACGGACGTATTCACGGCGTCCTGCCAAGCGAGTGACCGAACCCTCAACAAGGCTCATAGTTCCGGGACGTTATTTATTACGAAATCCTATGCTATAAGTAATTGAATAGAGAGAGTCTCTGTACTGTGGTAAACGTTTGTTGAGCGGCTTGTAACGATATTGTCTGTAAATTGAACCGGCTTATGGCTTCGGCATAATCGAGGTCTTCCGTTTCCGACAATACCGTTTTCATGTTCAATAGGCTGTCGTCATTGTATATTTCTTGACGATCTAGCGCGTTTAACCGAATACCTACCGATGATTGAATGGATGCAACTCTCTCCATAGCAACATCCAGTTCACCCAGTGTTGCCGATTGCGGATTATTATTTTTAAATTCATCCGACATCTTCCGAACGATATCGAGCATATTATCGACTCCGCCGGGCGTTGAAGGGCCGAACACGCTCGCACCATCATCGCCGTCGCTAATCAACCTTGCATCACCGATCTTCACCAAACGCCGAGTATTGTCCCCAACATATTCATAAAAAGGTGGGCCAATCGCAGTATTGTCATACTCAAAAGGAGCAGCAAGCGATGCCAATCCGGCAAACAAATATTCGCCGTTAGCATTTTTAGTATTAGCCAAGCCTGTCAATTGTTCGTTCAATCTATCCAATTCGTCCGCTATCGCAAGCCTTTCAGAGGGACTGTTGATAGCATTCAAGCCTTGCAGAGCGAGGTCTCGAATCGAAAAAACCACATCGGTTACAGTTTCTAGCGTTATATATTCCAAAGAAAGTCTTTGCCGCGCAGTCCCAATATTACGTTGATATTGCTCGGTTTCTTCGATACGTTGTTTAAAATCCAAAATTCTGACCGCGGCAACCGGGTCTTCCGATGGCGTCAAAATCTTCTTGCCCGACGATAGCTTTAACTGGGTTTGATTGAGCTGCGCACTCTGTTTAAGCATTGAGTTAAGGCTTAACTGATGGGAAATCACTGTTGAAACTCGCATGATTAATCCTCTGCTACCTGAACGCGTTCAGCATCGTGTCGAATAAAGTGCGTGCGACATTAACAGATTGCGCCGCAGCTTGATAAGAATTTTGATACTTGATGAGATTAGCCGCTTCTTCATCGAGATTAACTCCGGCAAGGTTTTCTCTGGCTTGATTGGCTCTGTTGAATAATATTTCCTGAGCCGTCCGGCTCACATTAGCCGAATGAGCAGCAACACCGATTTGCGATACCAATTGACCATAAGTCTGTGTCAAAGACCGGCCTCCGATCATGAAGGCTCCCGACTCCAAACCCGCCAATTTCAATGCATTGCGGTTGTCACCCGGCAACGCCATTCCTCCTAGGGGCACTTGTTCGGCAGCTGCGATCAAAGCGGGATTTTTTATTTCGGTTTTGATATTTCTAGCCGCATTATACGTCGGCCGGATCAAAAAGCTGGCATCGCCGGTTGGGGCTGTCGTCACATCAATCTCGATACCGCCGACCGTTTCGGGAAAAGCACCCGAAACAGGAATATTCACGTTATCGCTCAAGCGCGTCAAACTATAGCTCCCGCCGATATAATCGAGACGATAATCGCTGGCTTGCAATTGATTAATCGTTGCGGGATCGAAAACCGCACTGACGGCACCGCCTCCGGGAAAAGTATGATCTCCTATCACTGCAATGTCCGGGTTGCCCATCGAAAATAGGTCCAGCCCATCATCGCCATTCAAATCGGAGCCTTGTTGATGCAGCGCATTGAATTGTACGCTCAATCCAGCCGCAACCAAGCCTAATCGCTGCTGAGCGGGATCGAGTATTTCATCGCGAAAACGCATCACTCCAGCCAATTGTCCGCCGGTAATGAACTTCGAAACATTTTGATCTCCGATGAATACTTGCTGCCGGTCAGGCTCGGCATTGGAAGGCTTCAAGCTTACAGTCGAGGCACTCACTCCCAACACAAGCGATTGGCCTTGCCCGATGAAGACGCTAACAGTACCGTTTTGCTGATTAATCACCGAGACATTAGTTAATGTTGCCAATTTTTGTAACATTAGGTCTCGACCATCGAGCAAATCATTTGGCATTTTACTGCCGGAAGATTGGCCTATATCGGAAGAGATGCGTTTGTTTAAATCGGCAATACCTGAGGCCAATAAGTTAATCTCATTAACCATGGATTGCATATCGACATTGACTTGATTGCGCAATGAATCCAATTGCCCCGCCATCATGTTAAAGTGATTCGCTAGCGAATCTGCTTCCCCAAGCATGACTTGCCTGACCGGTATCGATGTCGGGTCGCCTGCGACATCGTTTACGGATTTAAAAAACCCACTTAATGAAAATGCGAGCCCTGTTTCATCGTTGGCAACAATAAAATCGACTTGCCTAGCCATCGATTGCAATTTATCCGCTTCGCCAAATCCCGAAGCGCTGGAACGTAATTGCGCACTGATGAACTGATCGTAACTTCGGGTAATATCGGTAACCTGTACGCCTCCACCCACATAACCGGATCCGGTAAATTGCGCCGGCATTGTTGACAATTCGGTACGCTGCCGGCTGTAGCCTTCGGTATTGACATTGGCAATATTATGACTGGTCGTTGCCAGCGAGCGCTGAAAAGCCATGAGCCCTGAAACTGCCGTGCCTAATATTCCACTCATTTTAATGCCCTGCTATTACCGTTTATGTAGACTGTTCTCAACTATTTCATCGCCAAGACGGCATTCGGTTTAAAGCCCGCCACATCGTCGCTGTGATAAATCCTCATCACCTTATCGGCATAATGCGGATCGGTCGCATAACCGGCTTTTTGCAACTCTTGCATATAGCGACCTGGATTGTTTGCATGTTTTAATGCTTGACTGTAACGCGGGTTATTTTTAACTAACCGGACATAGTCGTCGAAACTTTCCTGATAAGAATGATAAGACCTAAACCCTGCCATCTGCTTTTGGGGAATACCTTTTTCGTATTCCAACGTGGCAACATTCGTCCGCTTGCCTTTCCATGAAGATCCCGCCTTAATATTAAACAAGTTAAAACTGCTACTGCCGTCCTTATGCTTTATCACCGATCTGCCCCAACCGGTTTCCAACGCGGCTTGAGCGAGGAGCACCTTCGGTTCAACGCCCAATTCGGCGGCCGCTTTCTCGGCATAACCATGCAATTGTTCGACAAACTGCCCGGATGATCGAATCGGCTGCTGCGACTGTGACCTTGCGCGATCAATGAGTCTTGATTCTATTGATGGTATCGGCCGATCGCCTTCTTCTATTAGTCTTGGTCTGACTCTTGATGAAATCGGCATGAATGCTGACACATCCTTCTTGGCGCTGTGTGCGGATGAAATTCGCTGAACCGGATTGTTCAAATAATCGTCGAGCGCCATTCTTTCCGTTTCGCCGGTTTTTTCGCCACCTAATTGTTTAACGATTAAATCGGCTAGACCGACACCCGGTTTGCCTGATAAATGTACAGCCAATTGTTGATCGTACATTTCCCGATAAAATTTGCTCTGATCGTTATCGAGCATGCTGTCGGCCAATTTAGCCTCTCGCATACTTTTCAGCACCATGTTTAAAAATAACGATTCGAATTGTTTAGCGACCTCGTTGATCGCCCCCGGCGTTTCTTGTTTGGCCTGATTTCGTAACCGGGCCAAACCGGAAAAATCGGTATAGACATCGGCACTGCTTGGATTCAACACGATTCACCCCGCTAAATAACAATCAATTCCGCACGAAGCGAACCGGCAGACTTAAGTGCTTCTAATATGGCTACTAAATCGCTCGGCGCCGCACCGATATTATTGACCGCAGCGACGATTTCATCGAGCGAAACACCGGGATTAAACACAAACATTCGGTTATTTTCCTCTTCGACGGTAATATCGGTTTGCGGAACTACAACCGTCTCCCCTGCACCAAATGGAGCAGGTTGACTAACTTGCGGACTTTCACTAACCGTTACGGTCAAGCTGCCGTGCGTCACAGCGGCTGGTTGCACTGTTACTTTACCGTTGATTACGACTGTACCGGTTCTGGAATTAATAATAACCCGTGCGGGCGCATCGTCGGGCGCTAGCGTCAAATTCTCGACCATCGAAGTAAACATGACCCGCTGAGACGTTTCGGAAGGCGCGCTGACCTTAACGGAAGTCGCGTCGACTGCTGACGCGGTATTCTGTCCGAACGTTCGATTAATTTCTGCGGCCATCCGGTTGGCATTGGTAAAATCGGCGTTATGCAAATTGAACATCAGAAAATGACCGTCGGCAAATGGCGTCGCCACCTCCCGCTCAACCGTTGCACCATTAGGAATCCGACCGACAGCCGGGTTGTTGATGGTAATTTTGGATCCGTCTAAACCGCCGGCGCTCAAGCCGCCCACGACAAGATTACCCTGAGCGACAGCATAAACTTGACCGTCCGCGCCTTTCAGCGGACTCATTAGTAACGAACCGCCACGCAAACTTTTCGCATCGCCGATCGACGACACCGTCACATCAATAGTTTGCCCCGGTTTGGAAAAAGGCGGTAAATCAGCATGGACCGAAACCACAGCAACGTTCATCGCCCTCGGATTCATATTCGGCGGCAGAGTCAAACCTAGACGCGCCAACATGCTTCGCAGAGCTTGTCCGGTAAATAAGGTTCTATCACCGGATTTATCAAGACCAACAACCAAACCATAACCTACCAATTGGTTGGTTCTGACGCCTGCTACCGTGGCTAAATCTTTAATCCGTTCAGCATGAGCCGTTGGCATTAAGCCAAACCAAAGCAACGCAATGACTATTAAAGTCTTAAATTGTTTCATTGTCAGTCCTCACAACTGGTAAATTCCTGAATTAAAAAGGAAACCACGGACTCATGAAAAAGCGCGCCAACCAACCCATTTTGCTGGCGTCGGCAACGGCACCATCACCGGTATACATGATCGTTGCATCAGCCACTCGACTCGATAGCACGCTGTTCGCGACATCGATGTCAACCGGCCGAACAATGCCGGACAAGCGGACATATTCACTGCCTTGATTGAGCGCGACACGTTTTTCACCCCGGACTCTCAAATTCCCGTTCGGAAGCACCTCGACGACCGTCACTGAGAGATCACCGGTTAGACTGTTGCTTTGATTGGCCTCGCCTTCGCCGGTAAATTGATGTTTTGTTTGCACTTCGGTTTCGACATCATGTCCCAGTAATTGAGCCGCTTCCATTCCTAAGATCAATGGCGCCTTTACCGACAATGAAGTATTTTTTCTTGCTTCCATATCCGATAATTTCTTCGCTTGCGTTCTTTCGACCAAGCGAATCGTCAACACATCGCCGACACGTTTGGCTGTATGATCTTCGAATAAACGCATATCGTAATTGGCTTGATAAATCGAACCGCTATTTTGGGCGGGCGCTCGCAAATCCGCGGGCTCGACCGGCGCAAACGCTGGATCGCGGGTCGGTAAGGGCGTGCAAGCAACCGTCAAAAGCGGCAATAATAAAAACATTCTCAATTTAGTATGCGCCATGACCATCACCTAAAGTTGTTGCGTCACGTAAGACAACATCTGATCGGTCGTAGATATAGCCTTTGAATTCATTTCGTAAGCACGTTGCGTTTCGATCATATTGACCAGTTCTTCAACGACATTGACATTCGAGGTTTCCAAAGACCCTTGGAACACGGCGCCGAATTCGTTTTCGCCTGGGATACCCAATACCGGAGGGCCGCTCGCTACAGTTTCGCGAAACAAATTTTCGCCGACCGGCTCAAGACCCGCATAATTGATAAAATCGGCCGTTTGAATTTGACCTAATTGAACCGCCGCCGGGCTTCCCGGCTGCACGACGGAAACAGTACCGTCCCGTGTAATCGACAAACTGATCGCATCATTAGGAACGGTAATCGCCGGTTCCAATAACAAACCGCCGGCCGTAACAATTTGGCCTAAAGAATCCAATTTAAATGAGCCGTCTCGAGTGTAAGTAATGTCACCGTTAGGCATCAAAACCTGAAAAAACCCCCGCCCACTGATTGCAACATCCAAGGAGTTTTCGGTTTGTATCATATTCCCCTGAGTATGCAATTTCTCTGTCGCAACAGTTCTAACTCCGGCCCCTAGTTGTAAACCGGTGGGTAGTTCGTTACCTTGATTGGTTTGCGAACCGGCTTGACGGATATTTTGATAGATCAAGTCTTCGAAGATCGCTCTGGACTTCTTAAAACCGGTCGTATTAACGTTGGCCAAGTTGTTGGCGATTACCGCCATCCGTGTTTGCTGGGCATCGAGGCCCGATTTAGCCACCCATAATGCTCTTTCTGTCATGATAATCTCCTATGACGACGAATTACCGTCTTTACCGACTTTTCTATCTAATATAAGCACAGCTTATGCCATTTGCATCAACTTTGCGCTAACACCCGCATTGTCATCGACTTGCTTCATCACTTTGGATTGCAATTCAAAATTTCTGGCCAGTTCGATCATCGCAACCATTGCACCGATCGTACTGACATTACTCCCTTCCAGAGCACCTTGCGCTAGCGTGACACCGGCACTAGCTGCCGCAACACCATCACTCTTTAGGTAAAGCAATCCGTCGTTCTGTTTTTCAAGATCGTCGAGCGATGGATTAACTAACTTGATGCGTTCAACGATAACCTGATTCGCCGCGTTCGTTTCACCTAGCGGAATGATGTTAATGGTGCCGTCCGGCATGATCGACACCTTGGAAGCCGGAGGTACCGAAATCGGGCCGTCATTTCCGATCACCGGCAAACCGGTACCGGTTTGCAGCAAGCCTTCCGGTGTCAAACGTAAATCGCCAGCCCGGGTATAGGCTTCCTTGCCGTCCTGTCCTTGAACCGCAAGCCAACCTTCGCCGTTGATCGCTACATCCAGATCCCGCCCGGTAATTTGCATTGGCCCTGCACTCAAATCGACTCCCGGCCTTTCAGACATCGCATAAACACGCGTCGGAAAGCCCGGACCGAATACCGGCATGCTGCGAAACTGCTCGAAATCGGATTTAAATCCGGCGGTCTGCGAATTCGCCAAATTATTGGCGTTAGCCGATTGCGCCAGCAAGGTTTGCTTGGCGCCGCTCATTGCGATGTAGAGGCTACGATCCATAACGGGCTCCTGTTAGTCGTTATTACCGGATATTCAGAATAGTTTGCGTGATCGTGTTTTCAGTACTGATTGTTTGCGCGTTGGCCTGATAAGCCTGCTGCGCGATAATCAGTCGCACCAATTGCTCGGACAAATCCACATTCGAACTTTCCAAGGCTGCCGACTGCATGATGCCGAAATTATTGGCGCCCGCTGCACCGAATACCGGCTGCCCGGAAATTCCACTTTCACCCCATGTCGTATCGCCTAACTTGGCTAGCCCTTGATTATTGGGAAACCTGGCCATCGCGACTTGACCTAACGGCCTTGATCCACCATTACTGAAGCGTGCGAACATAACACCTTCACTGGTGACATCGATGCCAGTCAAATTACCGGCAGGTAAACCGTCCTGATTCAATTCGTTGACGCTGAACGGACTGCTGAGTTGCGTTGAACCGAGAAAATCGATATCAAACAACAACGGATCGACTTGGATATTCGGATCGATTAATGAAAGGTTGATAGGGCCATAGTCCACACTGGTATTTCCGGCCGAGCCGACATAATTCAATATTCCTGACTCGGTAAAGGTGATCGGTGTAGCAGCCGGCGTAACGCCAACAGCCGTGACGCCCCCGCCCGGCTCGATCCCTCTCCCATTCACATAAGTATGGATATTCCATTGATTCGGCGTTGCTGTTTTGACTAAATACATTGATGCGGTGTGAGCATTCCCCTGCGAATCGAAAACGGTAACCGATGTCGTATTGTTGAAACTGTTCGGATTAGTCGGATCAAACGTCGCAACAGCAGGAACGTCCAAGCTGCCATTCAAATTAATCTTTGTATTGATGTTTTCAGTTGCCGAAGGCAAGCCTTGCGAAGTATCGATAAAAAGCGGCTGAAATACACCTTGACTGAAACCTTCCTCCACCGTCTTACCATTTGGCGCATAGGCCATCAAAAAACGCCCGCGGTCGTCGACGACAAAACCGTTTTTATCCAGTTGAAAGGCACCGTTACGTGTAAAACTGGTCGGTCTCGATGAATTGGCATCATCAGCCAATGTAAAGAAGCCATTACCGCTGATCGCCAAATCCAAACTGTTTTCGGTAAATTCGATATTGCCTTGGGTAAATTGCTGAGCGACCTCAGTCACTCGCACTCCGGCACCTGGTTGGGTTTTCGGCACCCCCCCGAAACTGCTGGCATAAACATCGGCAAATTCGGCGCGCGATTTTTTAAAGCCCGTTGTGTTTGCATTTGCGATATTATTGCCCGTAGTCTTCAAGTCGGTCGATGCGGCCTTCAAGCCGCTTAATCCTGTTGCAAAACTCATGATCGCTCTCCTGATGAAATAACGCTAAAAAATCCGTCTGACATCGTTGAATCTCACCGAGTCAAGACCGTTTAAACTTAATTGAATGCCGTTGCTGCTATTACCCAGTGTGACGCTGTTGACGCCTGCATTGACAAAGGTTTGTAGAGCCGTGTTTTTATTGTCGATACTCGCGCTGGCTTTGATTTTATAGGCACCGGGATTGGCAAAAGTCCCGTCATCTAATTGACCATCCCATTCGAACTCGACATTACCGGCCGATTGCCGCCCCAAATTGAGCTGCTTAACCGTGACGCCGTTACGATTTTGAAATTCGACGATGAGGTTATCGGTAGCCCCTGTCAGTGCGACTTCCCCTTTCATATTGTCATTGAGCGAAAGTACCCCTTCCGAACCGGGCACTAGCACCGACCGGCCGACTAAGCTGGCTGCCTGTAGCGCCTGATTAGAACTGATCGAACCGGCAAATTCAGCGAACGATTTCTGCAAGTCTTGAATACCGCTGACAGTGCTGAACTGCGCCATTTGTCCCAAAAAATCGCCGTTTTCCATAGGCTTGGTTGGGTCCTGATGAGTCAATTGAGTGGTCATCAACTTCAAGAACTGTTCCTGACCTAACGATTGCTTTTTTACAGGGGAATCTTCGACTGTTCTAACACCGAGGTTTTTTAACGCGTCAAAATTGATGGACATTGGCTTTTCCTCCCAATTATTACTGTGAAAGTTCGTAGATATAGACCCTTTATCTAATTTTTCGATATACGGCGCTCGACAGAACAAATGCCGGTTCCGGAGAGGGTGCGGTTGCTCGACCGACAGGCGTCGGCGGCAGGGCAGATTTTTGCTCCTGCAAAATCTGCATTCACGCCATCCTTGGCGTTCGATCCGCCGTCGAGCCTACAGAGACGTATTCACGGCGTCCTGTCGGGCGAGTGACCGCACCCCTCCGCCACCAGAGAACTTTCATTTGCCGGGGCGATTGCCAGGCCTTCATGAACGTTACTGACCTATTCTCAAAGTTTGCAAAACCAATTCTTTAGCGGTATTGAGCACTTCGACATTATTTTGATATGAGCGTGAAGCCGACATCATATTGGCCATTTCTTCGACGATGTTGACATTGGGCTTATAGATATAGCCGGATTGATCGGCCATCGGATGATTCGGCGCATACTCCATGACCGTCGGCGCCTGACTTTCGACTACACCCAAGACATTAACCTTGCTCGCGGCATTTTGCTTATCCATGATGTTTTTCAATTCTGCCGCAAATACCGGTTGCCGCGATTTATAGGTTTGATCAATGCTGCTGCTAACGCTGTTGGCGTTGGAAATATTACTGGCAACCAGATTCAACCTCAGCGACTGGGCATTCATGCCGCTACCGGAAATATCGAAAATACGGAATGAGCTCATAATTACTCTCCTTTAATGGCCGACATTAAACCCGAAAATTTACCGTTCAGAAAACGCAGACTGGCTTGGTACTGCACGGCATTCTCCGCATACTTGGCCTGCTCGACATGGCCTTCTACGGTATTACCGTCCAACGAAGCCTGATTCGGAGTGCGATACATCATATTTGCACCCAAGAGCGTATTGCTTGGTGCGATATGTCCGGCCCGTGTGCGCTCCACCGGCAATGCATCCGGTATCGCGGTTTTTAGAATCGATTGAAAATTAAGATCCCGTGCTTTATAGCCAGGAGTATCAGCATTAGCCAGATTGGAGGCAAGCACCTCTCCGCGTTTTTCGCGCAATGCCAATGCCTGGGAATGAACACCTAATGCTTTATCGAAATTAATTGTCATGGAAATAGCCTCTCACACTTGTTGCTTATTAAACAAGCACGTCTTATGCCACTAGCTATTTCTACTGATAAATCATTATTTTACAAATAAAGGCGTCAATTTTTTCACGGCCTCGGTAAATCCGCCCGGCAATATCTAACCGCCGACCTTATGATGTTGCGGAAGTGGTGAATGGTGAATGGTGAATGGTGAATGGTGAATGGTGAATGGTGAATGGTGAATGGATAAAGCTTGTCAACCCCTTGAATATATTGTCAAGCTATTTTTCAGTTAGACGAGCCTTGACATTAAACTTAAACCTGAAAAAGTAGAAAAGTAAACGCAAGTAAAAATATAGGCGATTACCAATGTTTCGCCGGCGCATCAGCCGATTTTTCGATAATACCGACCGCGTTCGCCGCGCACCGTTTCAAATCCGAACACAGTTGCAGGCAGCACCTCGCTGCTACTCAAGAAAAGAAATCCGCCAGGTTCGATAGCTTGCGACATACGCGTCAAAATATCTTTTTTCATCGCGTCGGAAAAATAAATTAATACATTCCTGCAAAAAATCACATCGAAGCGTCCCAATGTCGAAAAAGGCTTGAGGAGGTTCAACTGCTGGAATTGTACCCGGGCGCTAATTTTCGGTTTAACACGAAAACCCTCTTCAACTGGTACAAAAAAACGCTTTTGCTGCCTAGCATCAACACCTCGTAACAATGCCGCCTCCGAATACACTGCCTGTCTAGCTTGTCTGAGCACGGTTTCCGAAATATCGGTTCCGACAATACTTACCGACAATGATTTACCCTGACTTTTGATCATATCTTCGACGCACATGCTGATCGAATAAGGCTCCTGCCCCGAAGAACAAGCCGCCGACCAGACTTTAATCGTGCTCCGTTTGACCGCAAGCGACGGTAAAACGGCGCCAGCCAATTCAGCAAAATGACTTTCATCGCGAAACCAAAATGTTTCGTTGGTCGTCATCGCATCAATGGTTGCAACCTTAATTTTTGACGATACAAGAGACTCGCTTTGCAGTACGTCAAGCAAATCTGAAAACGATCTCAAACCGAAGCGCGGCAACAGCCCAGACAAGCGATTCCTCACTAAATATTGCTTACTATCGGACAAAACAATACCGCATGCTTGAACGAGAAACTGCTGAAAACATTTAAATTCCTGCTGCGTCATTTCCATTAGTTATTTTTCCAATTAAGCATTCATTCCCTTTTGAAAAAAAGGTTTAAAAAAACAGAGCGCCTCTAATACCCTTTTTTTCTGATCGCCGGCAGACACTCTAGGCGAAGCATGAACGCTTACACCCAAACTTGGCGATTCAAGCATAATGATTATTATCTGCTATATCGATCATTTACTTAGGAACGAGCATGAAATAACTTCGACAACTGTTGGAAGGGGTTTCGGTGGCTCGACTGACAGGTGTCGGCAGCAGGGCAGATTTTTGCTCCTGCAAAATCTGCATTCACGCCATCCATAGCGTTTGCAGATTTTTGCTCCTGCAAAATCTGCATTCACGCCATCCATAGCATTTGCAGATTTTTGCTCCTCGGCAATTGCTCCTGCATTGCCCTAATACACGCCATCCATGGCGTAATGCAAAATCTGCATTCACCCAGCGCCTAAATTCCATAATCCATTGTTTATGGTTAACTATCTTAGATAATTTAGGTGCTGGGTTCAGGGCGTCCTGTCAAGCGAGTCACCGAACCGCCGTAAAGCCAACTACTTGTAAAAGTTATTTTGTGCATATTCCTTGCTGGTCATTTAAGGTATGAAATATCTGCAAACGTTTTTGAATGGTTTTGACCAGCTCGTCCGGTTCAAATTTCGCCAGGAATTCGTCGGCACCAACCTTCTGCACCATCGACGAATTAAACACACCGCTTAGCGAAGTATGCAATACCAAATAGATATGCTTCAATTTAGGGTCTTTTTTGATCTTGGTCGCCAGCGTATAACCGTCCATACGCGGCATTTCCACGTCGGAAATAATCATCGCGTAATAGCTTTCCAAGTCAACATCATCCTGAACCAAACCCGACAAATGCTCCCAGGCTTCCAAACCGTCTTTCAACACATCGTATTGAAGATTGAGTTGATCACAAACTTTTTTGATTTGATTTCTGGCAACCATAGAATCATCAACGATCAATACTCGATCGCCTACACCCGACACATCTTTATCAATCACCTCTTCGCTGGCTTGTTCGCGCAAGCCGATGACTTCCTTCATTACTTTTTCAACATCAATTACCTCGATCAAATCGCCATCGACCTCGGTTACCGCCGTTAAATAACCTTCCCGACCCAAACCCGAAGGTGGCGCTTTCACTGAGCCCCAACCGATATTGATAATCCTATCCACCGAACCCACCAAAAAGCCCTGTATGGTTCTGTTGTATTCGGTGACGATGACATAAGATTTCTCGTCTCGATCTATCGGCCTCATGCCGATCGCCAGTGACAAGTCCAAAACCGGAATCGTCTTTCCGCGCAAATGCGCGACGCCGCATATTACCGTATGCGACTTCGGAATTTGCGTCAAAGCCGGGCATTGAATCACCTCTTGAACTTTAAACACATTGATACCGAATCGCTGACGCCCGCCAAGCTTAAACAACAATAACTCAAAGCGATTATGCCCTGCCAGCTGAGTACGCTGATCAACCCCATCTAAAATTCCAGCCATTGACATCACTCCGATAATAATTGGTTTCTAACCGAAAATAGTTTGTATTGAATATAGGCCAATACCAAATTGCGCGCGCAATTATAACCTTTTTCGGCTCCAATTAGCGGGCTGAGGCCTGATTAGAGCGCGTTGCAAAACCTTTGAAAAGCCAGGTACGGTGAACATGCTAACTTTCGGAAACAAACTTAATCGTCATAGTCTCCACAACGAATGCCGAAATTGAGATAAGCGAGGAGCATAACCTCAATCAGTATTCACCGTTTCCTGACGTCCGAAAGGATTATAATCAATTTCGATCAAACTTCTTATCGATTAATACCTGGCACTATTCCTGCTTGACCTATAACATCGTCATAAAACCGGCAGAACACCATGCTCATCAAACTTTTCGTTGTTCTGATTGCCATGCTTGCAGCGAGCCACAACGGGTTCGCTTCGCCTCGTTATCAAAAGCATGCATCGATCTATCAAACAGTGACTCGCTTTATTACCAGCCAATTAGGGCCATCCGCCGACTATGACATTCATGTTTCGCCGTTGGATAGCCGTTTGAAATTGCCGAAATGCGCCGACGAATTAACCGCCTTCACCGCGCATAACGAAACGCTTCGAGCCGGGCGTTTTTCAGTCGGGGTACGCTGTGGTGAGGGACCAAAACCCTGGTCAATTTTCACGACCGGCTCATTAAAAATAATGCAAGACGTATTAGTCCTGACTCAACCGGTCAGTCGCGGTCAGATTTTGACGCGTCAAATGCTCGCCATCGAAAAACGCGACCAAGCCAATATTAGACGCGGCTATTTCAGCGAAATCGAGGCCGTCGAAAACAAACAATCGTTACGCGATCTGCCGGCAGGATCCGTCATTACTTTTAACAATGTGACTGATGCGGTATTGATTAAACGTGGAGAAAAAATAACCATTAGTGC
>SLIO01000082.1 GCA_007135635.1 Methylomicrobium sp.
CCTTGTTCTCGACTGCCAGTTCCCGACGCAGTCTACCGCTTACATCCGTGTAAGCGTCGACTGCCAGTTCCCGACGCAGTCTACCGCTTACATCCGTGTAAGCGTCGAACAAAATAGCATTACCATAAAATCCGCAAACATGACCGCGCGAAGCATAAAAGAGTATTGCTGAAAGACGTTTTCATAATTGGTCTCCGAACTGGGGTTTGAGCCATGGTAGAAAAGACTGTCCGGCCCTCTCTGTGCTAGTACTTAATTACCAAAGGTATAAAAGCCTCGAAGACTGCTTATACCGCCGGTGTCAAAAACCATCTATCGAACCCCGCCCGATTGCTCACGCTAATTATCCCAGGCCCGATAATGCTCTAACCTGTCAAGCGCTGCAGCTGCAGCATGATTGGTCAACTGTCCTTGATAAGTCATTACTGCTTTCTTTAATCCACTGTCAAGATGCTCAAACCCGTCTTTACCGGCTTCGGCCAATTTAAGAACAAAAGGCAAAGTGGCTTCATTGAGCGCCAGTGTCGACGTTCGAGGGTAGGCGCCGGGCATGTTGCTGACGCAATAGTGAATCACGCCATGCGTCGTGTAAACGGGTTCGGTATGCGATGTCGGCCGCGAAGTTTCGATGCAACCGCCTTGGTCGATACTGACGTCGACAACGACCGAGCCCGGCATCATCGTTGCTATCATTCGTTCGGTGATGACTTTAGGCGCTTTGTCTCCACGGCTCAGCACTGCTCCGATAATAAGGTCGGCCTCGGTAACAATGCGACTCATATTTTCCGGCGTTGAAAATACGAAATTGACTTCCGGCAACTCGGTTCGTCGCAACCAATTCATGTGCGATTCGTCGATACCGGCGACATATACTTCGGCGCCCATTGCCGAAGCCACGCGCGCGGCATGCATACCAACCACCCCATCACCGACGACCAGCACATGGCCATGCCTATTATTGCCTATACGGCCTAATTGAACGCCTTTGCCCCCATTGAACTCAGCCAGATAATATGCTCCCATCAAAACCGCGATATTACCGGCTATCGCACTCATCGGCACCAGAATCGGCAGCCGGCCTTGCTCATCTTCAACCAGTTCGTAAGCGATTGCGGTGGTACCGTTATTGATCAAAGCGTCGGTTAATGTCGGGTCGACACCCGCCAAATGCAAGAAAGTAAAAACCGTTTGTTGCTTCAAATACTGATACTCGGCAGGCAACGGCTCCTTGACCTTAACGACTAGGTCCGACTTCCAGGTCTCCGATGCTGAAACCAAATTAACACCAAGCTGTTTGTACTGATTATCGGTAAACCCCGAATCTAAACCGGCACCGATTTCAACTAACACTTCGTGGCCTTGCTCGACCAATATTCCTGCGGCCGCCGGAGTCAGTCCCACCCTTCCTTCTTGATCCTTTATTTCTTTTGGTATACCAATTTTCATTGCGCCTCCTTCATTTAGTGGCAAGCTGTCTTCCAAATTAGAATATAATTCGGCTACGAAACCGGTTCTACAAATGCTTTTTCAAACAGATTGTAATCGTTTTCCTTCCCCATTCCATGTACAGAATCACGAAACTCTGTATTTCTTTTTTGGAGTCTCCATGGCGTTATCTGTAGTTCTTATCATTGTCGGTCTAGCATTATTGGTCTGGAGTGCCGATCGCTTTGTCGAGGGTGCGGCAGCTATTGCGAATTTTGCCGGCATGTCGCCGCTATTGATCGGCATGATAATCGTCGGCTTCGGCACCTCCGCGCCGGAAATGGCAGTATCTGCAATATCGGCATGGCAAGGCAATCCGAATATTGCACTGGGCAACGGCTACGGTTCAAACATCACCAATATCGCATTAATTCTCGGCATCACCGCGATCATCAGCCCGATTGCTGTGCATTCTCAAGTGCTTCGAAAAGAACTGCCTATCCTAACCGCAGTCACGTTGTTCGCCGCTTGGCAAATTTATGACAATGAATTTACTCAATTGGATGCCTGGCTTTTATTAGCGGTATTTGGTGTAATCATGGGCTGGACAATCGTCCAAGGCCTGAAAAAAGACTCCGATAGTTTCGAAAAGGAAATGGAGTCCGAATTACAAGCCCACTCGATGACGCTTAGACGAGCATTATTTTGGGTTGCCGCAGGCTTGGTTTTATTGATCGTCAGTTCACAGATGCTAGTCTCAGGCGCAGTAACGATTGCGCACGGTCTAGGCATCAGCGACTTGGTCATTGGCCTAACCGTGGTTGCAATCGGCACATCCTTGCCGGAACTGGCGTCCTCAGTCATCGCCGCAAGAAAGGGCGAGCACGATATTGCCTTGGGGAATATTATCGGGTCCAATCTGTTCAACACGACTGCGGTCGTTGGGATCGCAGGAGCGATACACCCAATGACGATCCCCGAAGATATTTTGATCAGAGATTGGCCTGTCATGGCCGCGCTAACGGCTTCCCTTTTCGTCCTGGGTTATTCATACAATGGCGGAGGGCGAATAAACCGTATCGAAGGCGGATTTTTATTATCTGCCTACATCGGCTACACCTGTTATCTAATCTTTTCGGTCACTTCTGTTTAAACTTCTTGCCGTCACGAAAAAACCATGAGTCAAAAAAAATTAAGCCTACAGGAACAACTGCTTAAATCGGGTCTTGCCAGCGACACTAAAGCCAAACAAATCCGGGCTGAAAAACGCAAACAACCCAAAAAGAATGCACATGCCGTTGCGGAGCAAGCCCGATTGGAGATACAAAAAGCCAAAACGGAACAACAAGAAAAAGACCGTCTACTCAACCAACTAAAAAAAGAGGAAACGGAACGCAAACAACTGGCTGCACAGATCAAACAATTGGTCGAGCAACATAAGCTTGCTCAAAGCGATGAAGGCGTAAGATACAATTTTAACGACAACGGCAAAGTTAAATCGGTGTATGTTTCGGAGTTCGTACGAAATCAAATCGTCAATGGCCGCGCGGCAATTGTCATTTGCGAAAAACAATATCAAATCGTACCGATCGAGATTGCCAAAAAAATCGAACAACGCGAATCCGGCGTAATCGTTTTAATCAACGAGCAGCCCAAACAACCCGACACTGATGACCCCTATGCCGATTATCAAATACCGGACGATTTGATTTGGTAATTTTTTATTGAAATAGCAAGATTCGACGCAACAAAATCAGCTATTAATGCTCAAACAATCTCACAATAAACTTAACCGGGAGAAAGCAAGATGACTAATAATTGTTACTTTAAATACGCAAGCATGTTCGGGTTACCATTAGCCATGCTAACGCTAGGAATTTCAACGGCGACCGCACAAACTCAAGATAAATTCGACAGAAAACTGTTACTAGAACAACAGATCGAATTACCGTCTAATACCGTCAATGCCAAGACTATCAAAGTCACTCTACCGGCAGGATTCAAAACACCGGACCATACCCACGACGGCCCCGGCCCTCGCTATGTCGTCAGAGGTAAGCTGAAAGTCATCGAAGGTGACAAAACGGGAGTCTATTCGGCTGGAGATGTATTCTGGGAATCCGGCGATGTCATGTCGGTCGAAAATGTCGGCAAAGGCACTGCGGAGCTAATCATTTTCGAACTCGCGCAACCAAAACAGCCCGAGAAAAAATAACAAACCTCCTCGGCTCGACCGGCCAAACCGGGAGCCAATCGACGCCCCCGGTTTGGCCATAAAGAAACAGCCATCAGCTGTAAA
>SLIO01000044.1 GCA_007135635.1 Methylomicrobium sp.
CAATAAATTCAAGGGCGAACCGGTGCAACCATTGCCGCTTACGGTCGATCTCGACGCCGAAACAGTCGCACTCGGCGACAAACTCTTTCACGACCGCCGGTAGTTCGGTGACGATACAATAAACTGCGCATCTTGCCATTCAGGCCCTGCGCTCGGCGGCTTATCGTTTGAAAAAATGGGAATTGCGCGCGATTACTTCAAACAACGCGGCGGCGAGTTGACCGGAGTCGACAACGGCCGATTCAACGTCACGAAACAAGAAAAAGACCGCCATTTCTTCAAGGTACCGGTGCTACGCAATATCGAATTGACCTTTCCTTACTTCCACGACGGCTCCGCCGAAACGCTCGTCGACGCGGTTCGTATCATGGGACAGGTTCAGTTGGGCAAAAACTTCAGTGGCGATGAAATCGGCAATATGGTTGCTTTCCTGAAAACGCTAACCGGTGAATACAAAGGCAAACCGCTTGGCGAATTGACTGCCGAGGACATTCGCTGATTTAGCTCGACACGCGGCAGTTAGACTAAGCCTGCCGCATTACTGCAACCGCACTGATGAAACAACAATGCTCGATATCGACTATGACATCAACGACCTTTCTCTTGCGGATCAAGGCAATAAGCGCATCGATTGGGCTTTTTCGGAAATGCCGGTGCTGCGCCATTTTCAGCGAGATCGGCCATTGGCCGGGGTACGCATTAGCGGTTGCCTGCATATCACCACCGAAACGGCCAATCTCGCTCGTATATTCAAATCCGGCGGCGCAAAACTTGTCTTATGCGCCAGCAATCCGCCAAAGCCATCTAAAAACCGAGGGCTCAACAATATTCCTAAAAAGAGCAGTTCAGAAAGCTCTATCTTCCCGACGAATCAAGGAAGATTGAACAAGCGATTCGGCCCGCAACCGCAGGTTATTCAAAAACGTTTAGACAAGACGGCTTGTATACTATTGGAATCTTGGGCGAGCCGGGTTTGATTGAGGTTGTGTTGGTCTCTGGAAGCTCTTGCCCTGAGCCCTTCGGCTGCGCTCAGGAGAGCCTTGTCGAAGGGGGAGCTTCCGGGGTATGTTACCCAAGCTGGAGCTTGGGTAAGAGCGGATGCGAGTTGGCCGTTTTTAGCTTAATGCGTATGCCCTTTATCCCCTTTTTTACAATGAGGGAGTCAACAAGCCGGGATTTTAATTTAATTGAATGAACAATTACGTAAGGTAAATTTGACACGCAATTTGTCGACAGGAATATGCGCCTATAAGGAGAAATGTCTTAAAATGCCATACTTTAGTTATCGGCATTAAACCGCTTACGCTCTTCGGCACTGCGGCCCAACGCTTTGGCCAGCCAGGGTGGCGGGGCGTCGAACACTTTTTGAAATTCTTCCAGCTTATCCTGCGCTTCGGCGCCCTCGGGCACTTTGATCGGATAGACGTCGGCACGAATCACTTTCGCTGCAGCGGGCCCGCCGATCGACTGAACGAACAGGACATGGCAATCTTTGATTAAATTCGCGCGAAACAGGTTTTTATCGTCAGAACTATCGGCCTCGATGGTCGAACGGATATCGATCAACCGGTATGTATCGCGTGACAATTGGTAAATCAAAAAACGGATACAGGAACCGAAATGACCGTTGAGGGTCACTCCGGAATTCGATGCGACCGCGACTCGAATCGACTCGGGCAGATCGCCGTCGCGGTAAGGTACGATTTCCGGCAGGTTTTCGTCCTCTTCTTCCTCGCCCCACAAATAGCTCACCGCCAATTTTATATTGGCTAGGTCGATTCCGATATCTTCGCCGTCCTCCTCCTCGTCGAGACTGCCGATACCGGTTTTGAGATGGGTCACGGTGATCGACTTGAGCTTGTCGTCATCCAAGGGGGAGCCGACTTTGTCATGCAAAATGCCGATCAGTGTCGGAACATCCACGCCAGGCAATACTCTCGATGCCAATGCGATACGTAATGCGTGTTCACGGGATAATTGAGTCATAGTTACGAACCTTCAAGACGGAAGTTGTTGATAAAATTTCTTCCATCCGGCGTATCCGCCGGACAGACTGAAGACATCGGAGAAGCCAAAATCGCAGGACATTTCCGCGACATGCACACTGGCATGGCCGTAATAGCAATAAATGCACTGCTTATCGCCATTCAAGATCAAGGTTTCACGCAGCCGTTTATGCAGATTCATCGCCTCGCCGATATGACCGGCGCGGTAATCCTTCAGCTCGCGGCAATCGAGAATCCGCGGCGCGCAAGTTTCGATCAGCCTTTCGGCCTCGCTGACTGTGATGGGTTTGAACTTCTTCATCTCAGACCGGGCCGACCGCGTCTTTTTTGACGACTTCGATCGTTTGCGTCAGCGCTTCTTCATACTCGATCTTCGGTGCCTTGCCGATAAAACTTTTCGACGCATCGAAGACCGTCACAACCTTGTCTTCGGCGGACTGGCCCTTCAAGTCGGTTTTTTCGATATAGAGTAGATCGAGCAAATCGTTCCAGACCCCAGACCGCCTTTGTTCGGATAACAGAGAAATACGAGACCGTCGCGTTCGATTTGCATCTCGGTTTCAATGTTTTCGACTAGAAACAGCAACAGCGAGTCGGTACAACAAGCCGCTTGCGAACAAGTTCGTCTCGGCATCAGCCAGCAAATTGGCATGCCTGATCACAAGCTCCGGCGGCTTCCGGTCGGTCGCCGAGCATTCGCTCAGTGCCCCTTCGATCAGCACCAAGTCGCCGCGAAACGCGCTGACGCCAAGCGTTACGGTCTTGCCTAGTAACGAAGTCACCGTCAATAAGCCTTGCCTATTGTAATTTTCTAGCAACATCGTCTTGTCTCCGAATTGAAATACTTGTCCTCGCGAGGCGGTTTAGGGAATAACGCTGCTTATGTATAACGATAAGCGCAGAGTGTAGGAACGATGGATACTCCCTCTCTCCTCAGCGAGGACAGGGGTGCGGGCATCGAAAGCCTAAGTTATTTCATGCCTATTCCTAAGTATCTAAGTTCTGTTTTATTAATGTTTATTACCGGCTAAGCAGGCTTTATGCCATTTCTAATAACCAAACTTTTTCAATAAGATATAACTTTTTGATCGAAACAATCGACCCAGTATTGTTTGAAAAAAGACAAATCGAAAGCGTTGTGTTGCTGGGCTTGTCGTTTATGCGACATTTGACTTTCGAAAACCCAACAGCCCGCATTACAATGCCGAAGCAAGCAATTGCAGAGGGTGAAAAAACCTCGATGGCATATTTTGAATGGGCTGTATTCAAAAACAACGCTCAGCCGAAATTCGTGCTAACGACGACATCGGCCGCAGCCGATGCGATCACCTGAAGTTTAATGTCCAGTAAACGTCCGGCATTTTAAGGATGCGTCAGCGTGTATAAACCGCCGGCACCGCAACACAGATCGTTACCGGGCAACAGCTTGATATCCATGCCGGGAATTTTTTGCAGCAACGCATAAACCGATTGTTGATTTTTGAGAACGTTGCGCTGACTGCAAGGCTCATACACGGCGGATTTAAGGTAGCAGGCCTTCAAACGGAGCTGGTCCGGCCAATATTGCACTAAAAAATGGCTATGTTTGCGTTAATAGTTGATATCCATTTGAACTCAACGTCAGCAGAACCAAAGGATACAGCTTTAAATAACTTGGTTTTTTCAATATTGAGCGGATTGTTGAAAGGAGGGTACGGTTGCTCGATTGAC
>SLIO01000193.1 GCA_007135635.1 Methylomicrobium sp.
AACCGGAGCCAATCCTCTATTCATCAAAACCAAAACTTTTTCTGCATATTTTTTGGCCACCAAGGAACCGGCAACCCAAGCAAATAGGGCCGCAATCAGCAACGCGAAAAAAATTTGTCCGTCGTCGATGCTCATCGTTTCACCACTTTAAGCCGTTGAGGAACAATCATAAAATAACTTCTTCAAATGGTTCCCAGGCTCTGCGTGGGAACGGTGAAAAAAGATTTCTCCATTCAGCAATCGCATACTTCCTCGATTTACCGCCTTCGCATTACAGGACTCAATCGTTACCCGATTGTTTGACCTCAAGCGATCCAAGCGCTCATTTCAAATTCAGCAAATGCGCCAATCGGCCCCGTTTCAAAAACAGCCGATCGAAAATCATCAAATGCAATTTGGCCATGACGTAGCCTGTCAACGCAATCGCGACCTTGATCACGATACTCCTAACTTCTTCCTTAGGATTCAACCACTTCATCGCCGGTAAAAACAATGCCGCGACGAGGCCCAACAGCGCGATGATCAAGCCGCCGACTGACATCGAGAATACGACACTATGCCATTGCGCGGCTATGACTTTGATCAATCCCCACAGTAATAAACCGATAGCGGCAAACACAGCGATTTTCAAGCCGGTTATCAAATGCAATGCCTTGAAGAACAAGCCACTGCCGACTTTCAATTGCAGTTCCAGATCCTTTCTTTGTGCCGTCACCTGTGTTCCTGGCGTTTCAGCCAAAAGGTCTTTTAATTTCAAGAATTCCCAATTTCTTTGAAGTTTTGCATCGATATCGAAATCGCCCCAAGTCCCGAGCTTGCCTTCTTTCTCATGTCGGCTTTGCAAATCCTTCAATTGCTGATCCGCCATTAAATAACCGCTGGCCATCAACGAGTATGCTTCCACTTCGGTAAACGAATCCAAATCGGTGCGAAGCCCTGCGATTTTTTCCTGTAAATCCTTCGAGATACCGTATGATGTGATGGCTTCTTCGCAAGCATGCTCGCTGGGATTGTCGCAGCCGATCCAATCCAGCGGTTGAGGCGCCAAATCCTTCCTCGTATGTACAAAAAACACGCCTTCCAATGCCTTGCTATCCAGGCGCGTCTGTAAATCCTGATACTGCGCTTCGCGAATTCTGTCCTGCAACACCGAAACGGTTCGCAGCACCACTCCGCCCGGGTCGTCGGCCGGATTCTCCGAATCGTTCAATTGTCCACTGGCGTCGCTACATAAAATCAGCGTGCATCCCTCAGCCAATAAACCTTGCAGACCTTGATTATCGTAAACGCCGCCATCGACCAATTTGACCGCGCGCTCCGGATACAAACCTTCCAAAACTAGCGGTTCAAATAAGCCGGGCACACAAGAGGAGGCCGCCGCGGCATAGCCCAATCTGAAATTTTTGAGACTGTCTTCCGGCGCTTGGCGATAATACAGGCGGCGATAGCGTTCGTTGCTGTCGATGTCGATCATTCCTGGGGGCTCGCCCATCCAACTGGCAGTAAAGAACCAGTTATGACCGGAATTCAGCGAGGTGGTATTCAACATCAATATCGGCACCTTGGCCCGCCTCCGCCAGTTATGGGCGTTTGGCCTGAAGGTTTTGCCCTTGAACTTACCGTGCGCGGGCTCCACCTTCAAATCATCCATTCGACGCGGTTGGCTACTTTTACCGTCGCCGACCATCGAATACAGTTTCTTTTCGTAAAGATCACCCATTTTGTGGCTACGCGTATAGCATTTGGAAAACAACATCTTGACGTTATCGATAAAATCGTTAAACGCCTGCATGCGAATATTGCTTTGTACGCCACGCAAAAAATCATTATGCAACTTTTCGATGACATCCAAATAATCATCACGGTCCAATTTCTTGGTCGGCTCCTCCAACAGTTTTTGCACTTCCAAATAATACTGAGCGCCTAAAATACTGCCGCCCGAGACGGTCGACAGCACATCGATACCGCGCAGCGCATCGACCTCTGCCAACCTGGCCATTACGCCCAAATGAAAAAAAGACGCGCGGAATCCGCCGCCCGATAAAGCCAGACCGACCTTGCCGCGATAGCACATCAACGCATTGGCTGTTTCATCCCCTAATAATTGATGCAATGCTTGCCACACTTCATGCCAAATATCCGGTTTATCTTGTTCGTCGGGTACATCGAAGCCTTGATTTTTCGCCAGACTCACCAATTGCTTGAAGGTGGATTGCAGCTCCCATTCTTTAGGTTTAGTTGCACGCGCCTTGGCCAGCCATTGCCCCGCTTCGGTATAATTTTTCAGACCTAAACAAGCCTCGGCGATCGTGACCAAAAACCAGTAATTAGTGGACATGTCGGCATCGTTTTTCCGAGCCGATAAAATATCCAAAACTTTTTTGCGCAAGTCCGATGCTTCTTTGCGGAATTTTTGCGCCTCCTTGGTCTTGATGCCGTTTCTTTTTTCCAGACTTTCGGCGCGCGCCGCGAGTAAATCCAAGATGTATGCCGCATTATTCGCTGCATACCCCAAATCCTGATCGGGATCGGTTTCAAAAGCCGCCCGATAAAACGACAGGCTTTCATAAAGATAATCGATTTGCCCGCAGAACTCCCAAAGTCTTTTATAAACCGCTCCACCCAATGATAAGGTTTCGGCGTCCCGTTTTTTGGCGTCGCGCAGACCGATGGATTCCAGCAATATCAAGGCTTCTTCGAAACGATGCTTGGGATAGCGCTCATCATCCTTATAGGTGCATAAGGCCAATTGTTGAACCACCCAAATGTCGCCTGGATAGAGGTTTCGCGCCCTTTCCAACAACCTGCGCGCCTTGCCGAATTCCAGCTCACCTTTCAGTTCTCCAATCAGTTCTTTTAAGCCGGCAAATTCCGGAAATTCGCTGCCCGATAAAATATTGTCCGCCGTTTCGATTACGTTCATAACACCCTCTTGTTATTATTGTTTAACCACATTGATTGCCTCTTCCGGATTGAATCCTGACTCAGCGAGGGCGATCCATCGCACCAAAGTTTCACTGAAAAGCATCCGGCGCGAACCAGATCTCGAAATGACCCGGACGCAATTTTTTCGAATCTTCGAATCCGGCGACATATTTTGCCGCGACATTCGGTATCTGTTGCTGCGTCAATAAATCGGCAATTGCCTCGGCTTGCCTCGCGTCATCCCGTCTAAAATAGCGCACTTCGGTCGTCGCAGGCCCGATCGACAGCCTTTCGATACCCGGCACATTATAGTGTTGTTCTTTCAATAGACTTTGAATCCGTTTAACCGGCTCCAACTGCTTAGCCTCTCTTATTTGAAGATAGACTTGCTGAGAACGCGTTGTCGGTACTTCAGTAGTCAAACCGGTCGAACGAGTCAGAGTCGCTTCAAATGTTTCCTGCAACCGGACTTTATCTTCACGCAATTGCTCGGTTTGAGTCATATCCTCCCATTTTTGCCAACCGCTAAACGACACGACCAGCACAAGCACGAATGAAGCAATCAGCCAAATGCGCTTGATTTCCATTAGATTCTTACGTCGATCTCGTCTATCACGCACCACTGAAACCAAGCGATCGTGTATCAACTCAATACGCGGCGTACCTAACTGTTGATCGACACGCAACAGCCGATGACGGTCGGTCAACACCGCCAATTGTTTTTCCGTGATCAATTTTTCTTCAATGGCCAGCTTTACCGGATAACTGCCTCGATACT
>SLIO01000006.1 GCA_007135635.1 Methylomicrobium sp.
ATCAGCCGCGACGCGAACCGGCACATCGAGAATCCGGCCATAGGTATTGAGTTGATCATGCGCGGCAATACGATAATTATCGGTCGTGATCAAAGCGACCTGTCTCGGCCCGTGTTTCAGAATGAAGCGTGCAGCCAATTTGGCGATCGTCGTGGTCTTGCCGACACCGGTAGGCCCCACCAACGCAGCGATACCGCCATAATCCAACAGCGTGTCATTATAAACCGGCAGCACGTTAACCAACATTTCCTGAGCTTTTTTGAATGCCGGCTCGATGGCTTGATAATTGTTCAAGCGACCGGCGACTTTCATACTTAAATTTTTTGCGACCCCCATGTCGACCAAACGATGCAACAATTCAACCCGTACCGGATTGCTTTGGCTGTTTTGCCGCCAACCGATTTCCGACAAACGACTATTCATCGTCATCTTCAGCGATTTCAATTCCTGAAACATGTCCTTGATTAGCTGATCATTCGCAGTGTTTTCTCGGACGACAGGATAAGGCTCGTCCACCCGCGCCGACATCACCGCTTTCTCCGTTACCGGAGGTGCCGGTTCGTCGGGAATTTCCTCTATTTTGGCCGATACGGCCGGAGCCGGCTTTCTGACCGGATCGGGCTGCGGACGGCGTGGGCGATTTATCTGCATTTTTTCCGCATAACCCAGGTATTCGTCAAAATCCCGACGCAACGGACGCGGAGGTATCGTGCCGTCAGCCCCTTTTTTTCGAGTACTGCTAATAATTTGTGCCGATTTATTTTCAGCCGCGAAATCCTGTAAAGGGGGCTGTTTGATCTCGGGAAAATGAGCTTGCCGCTCAGCCGCATCTTTTTGCAATTTACTGTGAATGAGTTGCTCGTCAAAATCGCGGGCGGCGACGATTTCAACGCCGCCATCAACCGAGCGATTGGACATGATGACCGCATCGGCGCCCAACTCATCTTTTACCATACGCATCGCTTGGCGAATGTCCGATGCAAAAAAACGTTTGATCTTCATTGTACTACCCCGTCAATTAGGCGCGTTGTCCGACCGTGGAAACCACTCTTATTTGGCGATCTTCAGGTATTTCGTTGTAAGCCAATACATGCAAGCCTGAAATCGAATGACGGACGAAGCGAGCCAACCAGGGACGAACATAGGAGGAAACCAATAAAACCGGTGTTTGTCCTTCCATTTCCATTTTTTGAGCACTCTCTTCCAGCGACCGATGCATTTGCTCGGCCAGTCCCGGCTCGATGCCGACTCCACCTTCACCCGCCGTCTGCAATGATTTATGCAACAAGCGTTCCAACTCTGAATCCAAGGTAATAACCGGCAACTCCTGCTGTATCCCACTGATTTCATGAATGATCGATCGCCCTAAAGCCACCCGGACCGCCGAGGTCAAGATATCGGGATCTTGACTCTTGACGCCGAACTCCGCCAAAGTTTCGGCAATCGTTCGAATATCTCTGATCGACACATGCTCTTGAAGTAAATTTTGCAGTACCTTGACCACGACACCCAACGGCAGCGTTTTCGGTACTAGATCCTCGACCAGTTTCGGGGCGACTTTCGCAAGATTATCGAGTAATTGCTGCGCTTCTTCATAGCCGAATAATTCATGCGCGTTGCTTTGCAGTAAATGGCTCAAGTGCGTGGCAATGACAGTACCTGGATCAACGACAGTATAGCCCAACGTTTGCGCATGATCCTTCTGACCCGCATCGATCCATACTGACTCAAGGCCAAATGCCGGATCACGGCATTCCCGGCCTTTCAACGAACCGAAAACTTGCCCGGGATTAATCGCCAGCTCCATTTCGGGAAAGATCTCCGCCTCGCCCATGGTCACGCCCATCAAGGTGATGCGATACATCGTCGGCGACAAATCCAAATTATCGCGAATATGCACAGTAGGTACTAAAAAGCCTAACTCCTGCGACAACTTTTTACGCACACCTTTGATCCGCGTCATCAGTTGCCCTCCTTGATTTTTGTCGACTAATGGAATCAACCGGTAACCGACTTCCAAGCCGATGATATCCACCGGCATTACATCATCCCAACCCAACTCCTTGACCTCCGGTAGGGTTTGGCGAACATCCAGTTCCCGCTTGGTTTCGATAATGGCCAACACCTTCTGACGCTTGTCGATCATATAAGCAGAACCGGCCATCGCACCCGCCAGCAGAATGAATACCATATTCGGCATGCCCGGAATAACGCCCAGAGTCCCCATTACACCGGCGGTGATATACAAGGCCTTGGAATTTTCGAAAAGCTGCGCGCTGACTTGTTGACCGATATCTTCGGTACCGCCTTTAACACGCGTCACGACGATCGCCGATGCACTCGACAGCAACAGCGACGGAATCTGAGCAACCAAGCCGTCACCGATGGTCAAGAGCACATAAATTTCGCCAGCTTCCGCGAAACTCATTCCATGCTGTCCCACGCCGATCGCGAGTCCGCCGATGATGTTCACGAATAAGATAATGATACCCGCAACCGCATCGCCTCTGACGAATTTACTGGCGCCGTCCATCGAACCGTAAAAATCGGCCTCGGCAGCCACCTCGGCGCGCCGTTCACGCGCCTGATCCTGAGTAATCAAACCGGAATTAAGATCGGCATCGATCGCCATTTGCTTGCCCGGCATCGCATCCAATGTAAACCGCGCGCCAACTTCAGCAACTCGACCCGCACCCTTGGTCACGACAACGAAATTGATCACAACCAAGATCAAAAACACCACCAAGCCCACTGCGAAATTGCCGCCGATCACGAACGAACCGAAGGCTTCGATCACCTTACCCGCCGCCGCACCGCCTTGATGTCCCTCGAGCAAGACAATCCGCGTCGAAGCCACGTTTAATGCCAGCCTCATCAAGGTCGCCACCAAAATTACCGTCGGAAAGACCGAAAACTCCAACGGATTCAGCATATAAATGACAACCAGCAGAATAATCAGAGAAAAGGCAATATTGAATGTGAAAAACAAATCCAACAAAAATGGAGGTAGCGGTAAGACCACCATCGCCAAAATCATGATGATCAATAGCGGCGCGCCGAGCCCGGAGCCACTTATCATTTTTAAGGTATTGAAAATTCGGGTAAGGTCCATGATTTAGTCTGGGTAATAACTCGACGTAAATAAATATTGATCGTGGCAATTAGGAGCCAAAAGCTGGCAACCCCGGTTAAGGCGGATTAAGCGTGACATTTGCTTTGCTGAATGAGCATTTAACCTAAATTCGGTAGTTTAACCATGAAGCACATGAAGTTCATGAAGTCTTTGAACGGCTTGATCTAACATTTTGAATAACCTTTTAGGGGAGTAAAAATGATTTGCATAAGCATAATAAGCCATTGATTTGCTTTTTATTCTTCATGATATTCATGGTTAAATGCTTTTTCTAGGTTTAAGGAAGTACTTACCCAATGGTTTCCTAGTCGGGGCGCTCCATCGCCCTCGAACCGCAGAGCGGTTCGGGCTGCATTCCCACGCAGAGCGCTCGTATTTATACATAAGTATAAAAATACCTAATTGTGCAAAAAGTAGCGACCGAGCGCTAAATTGTTGTGTTGTCCGGAAAGGCTATTGGTGTTTGACCGTTACTGGCTTCGATAGTCGCGACGAAGGCGTCGCTCCCACAGAGAGCGGCGGACGCTCTGTGGGAGCGATCCCCTGATCGCGATCTCGAGGCCGA
>SLIO01000472.1 GCA_007135635.1 Methylomicrobium sp.
AACGGTCAAGTCATTTTTTGATTTTTTTACCATTGAGAAGCCTTGATCCTAGAAAAAGCATTTCACCATGAAGATCATGAAGAATAGGAAGTTAATTCAATAACTTATTTCGCGTTTGAATAGAGCTTTCGCTCACCAAAAAGGTTAGTGAGAAGATTTAGGTAATTTCTTGAAATCCTTCATGAACTTCATGTGCTTCATGGTAAAACTGCCGAATTCAGGTTTATACGCACCGGATTAACGAAAAACTTGCCAGACTCGAGCCGGCGGTTTATGTTCGGCGTTAAGAATTCCACATACCGAGGAGATTCGCGATGCCAAGACAAGCCATTTCCGCATCTTTACGCTTGCTGTTATTATCGAGCCTGATGACCATCTGTTCTTACGGTCTCGCCGCCGAAGGAGCCCAAACCATGAGCCTTAAACTTCAATCCCCCGATTTCAACGACTACGGCCCGATCGCCAAAACTTTCACCTGCGACGGAGACGATATCTCACCGGCATTGACTTGGTCCGGAATACCGGCAAACGCCAAAACGCTGGTGCTGATCGTCGACGATCCCGACGCGCCGGATCCGAAGGCCCCGAAAATGACCTGGGTGCATTGGGTGCTCTACAACATCCCGTCCACAGCATTGGAGCTACCGCAAGGCGTTGGCGCCGATGCGTTGCCCGAAGGAACCTTACTAGGCAAAAACGACTGGAAACAAACCGGTTACCGGGGGCCATGCCCGCCGATCGGCCGGCACCGTTATTTTCATAAACTCTATGCGCTCGATGTGGAACTACCGGACTTGAAGCAGCCGACGAAAGCCGATCTCGAAAAAGCGATGCAAGGTCATATCATCGGACAAACAGAACTGATCGGAACCTATCAGCGCTAATACAAACAGCGCATCAATCAAAAAGCCAGGGACGAAGAACATTCATATAGCGGCGCGACGCTTGACAGCTGCAATGGTTGTTAGGCGAAAAATTGCGTAACCTGGGTTCTGTACATTCCGATACCAGGTCAGGAACAGCGGCAGAGCTGGCCGAGCGCGGATATATCGCCGTTTATCCGGTGTTGGGTTGGTGGAAAGAACGTCCGATTTTAGAGTGTTGGGGAAAATCGGCGCGTTATGCTTTGATCGTCAATATTAAAACGCCGAGTGCGGAGAGGGATATCTACACAACAGTGGAAAACAAGATCAATATTTCAGTTTTTGTCTAATCAAGCTCCAAAATGGCTTTAACAGCCGGTAAATCACGATGAGCACGGAGATACACAATCGCAGCTTTCGAATGCATTTCAGTTTCCCGAATCATTTTTCTCAAAGTCGATTTTGCATCGCGTTCGGAAGCCACATCACCATCAGTAGTAGCTTTTTTTAGCTTTACTACAGCCCTATCAATATCAATTCGGATATTATTTCGCTTCCTGACAATTTTTGTTTCATGTAAATGAAAAATCATTACCGAATTCGATACTTTTCTTTGCTGCTCCTTATCTGCACTTGGTATTGGCTCCGGCATGCCATCGTTATCGAACCAGAGTAACTTCCAATCGTCTGGATCGAAAGGGTCTAATAAATCCGGTTGCTCCTGATTGGTATCATCGCTTGGTGAAAATGCTCTTTTAGTCGGATCGACCAGGGGGAAACAACAAGCCTTTCCGCCTTCGGTGTCTTCGAAGACTCTACGGCTGTTGCAGTAGGTACAAGCACAACGGTAGTTTTCCCAATCAAATGCCAGCCACCAATACCCTTCATGATTTGCTTCCTCTTCGACTTTATTTTTAGGCCGAAAATGATCTACCGGCGTATCTGACCTAATTTCTTCAGCCTCACAATACCAGCATTTGCGTTTTAGATTGGTGGGCAATAATTCATAAAAATCACGCCAGATTTGCGTTGAAGCTGCTTTTTTAAGTATTGCTTTGCGCTCTTCGGGCGTAGTTACCGCGTTTATATTTTCGATGGCCTTTTGAGCGCTTTGTCTCCAGGCTGATGTTAAGCATTGTTCAATATCGTCTTTACAAATCCAACGCATCAAAACTTCTCAACTGACTTTGAATGATATTTTTTCACTAAGAAATCCATGTAATCCGGGTCGTCCGAAATAAAATTGAATCCCAATTTATCGAGTTCTTCATTGATCGCTCTTAATTCTCCTTCCTCCTCTAAAGTCAGTTGTTCTGTACTAGCAAGAATATTTCTGCGAATCAATTTGTCGTTTGTAATAGTGTCCAAGGTGGTTTTTAGATCGAACATCTCGCTTCTAAGTATTAAATTAATCCCCATTCCACGAGGACTTTCATCTGGCATAGAAGCCACAATCCCAGCATTACCCAGGCGCTTCATAACCTGAACTTGCCCTTTTTCAAGCTCAGCAATCGCCAAAGGATGATGTGTGACCATCAACAAATGACTGGTTTCATGATTAGGAACGAAGTCACGTAGAAATTTGAGATATTTGACGGCCCATGCCGGATTTAAGTGAGTGTCCGGCTCATCCAGCAAAAATAACGAATCTTTTCCGCCGGTGAATTTAAGCAAACCCAATACGGTGAGCAATTGCTGCTCACCTTCGCTCAATTCGCGGAAGGTCAGCGGCTCATCATTTGATGCCACTTTTACCCTAATATTAACTTCCGAAAGAATTTCAGAAAGCAATGTGCTTTCGAGCATTTTAAACAGTTCATCGGGACTTAAATCGCGGGCAAATTGACGTAATGAATCAACGCTCGGCAAAAACAAATGAAAAAATTCGTTACGAATATTGCTCCCCGTGAGTGTTGTATCTTCCTGGCGCGTCACTTTAACCGGCGCTAATGCATAGGGATATAACTCATTCAAAAATTGCCGTACAACACCTGATGCTCCCCAGAACAATTCATCTTTTAGCTTGGCCCAGGACGGCTTGCGCATCACAAAATGAACGCTGTCCAAGCTCTCTATGCCTAGATGTTCACGTAAGAACGCTTTTTCCTTGTCGTTTTGGCCCTTCAAAAAAAACGCCAGAAGAACAAATTGACTATGAAAGGGCTTTGCATAAAACAATGGGCGAATATCGCCTTTCAGATTTAATTGATCTTTCAGTAATCGCTTGTAAAAATCGGTACGGTGCTTGCGGAAATAACCTTCCAGGCGGTCACTTGGCCCCGAATAATAAGCAAACAAATATTTGGGTAAATAAAGAGCATCGCCCGATTTAACGCCACGCTTGACCTTAGAAAATGGGACAAATTCTTCGGCTTGTTTCTGACCGTCCAAAATAGATTTAACCGAAACTTGATACTGTTTTGTTAAAGTGCCCCTTTCTGGATCGGCGTCAATAGTAATCCAGCGTTCAGTATCGCCATCGCCAAGTTTGTAATTTATCTGATAAGAAAAAGGTGGCTCTTCGCCTAAATCCAAATTTCGGAATATGGCTACCAATGCTTCCAACACGTTCGATTTACCCGAACCATTGCGGCCCACGATAACCGTCATCAGATTATTCTCGTCAAAATCGACGACGACATTTTCCAGATTCTTGAATCGCGAACGTATGTGTAGTTTATCAATTTTCACGCGCTATCTCTTTCAGGCGTAGACACTTCAAACCAATCCTGGTCCGAATTATCTCGACGATTTCGAATAATGGTTTTAAGTTCGAGTTGTTGCCGAATATCGAGGAAAAATTGCTCTATTTGCTGGGTGCTGGCATCACTGG
>SLIO01000088.1 GCA_007135635.1 Methylomicrobium sp.
AATTGTTGCTAAAAATATACTTGATTTAACTTTTGAGCAACACAAACTTTGTTGAATTTTTGAAAATCATGCTATTTTGTTGGCGCTGCAGAATAGAGACTACTCTTTTGCGTAAGGGTTCGGCTTGTTTTGACCGCAGTTAAAACGTTTAGGACGGATTTGCAAACCCCGTTATGCCATAGCGAACAAGGCTCAAACGGTCCCGGCTTAAGAAGGTAGCCTGGGCAGAGCTAAAACTTTGATTTTCGATGCTGAAAATCCTTTGTCGCCGGCTATCCGATAATTGTGATTCAGTTTGAAAAATCGATCGAAATCAATGCGAAATCAATATTTTTTTATGTAATTTAAAAACACTACTATACTGATGTCTGTGCAGTTTGGCCGTGTGTATTGAAGTTAGTGCCGGCTGTTTATCGGCGCTCTAGACTCAAGGATGTGCTCTCGTTTTAATGACTTATGTGCTTCAATTTAATGATGCATCATCGATAACTTGATAGGCAGCAGTGTATTCGATGCAACAACAATTTAATGTTTTACAAGGGTTCCACGATGAACTGGTTTAGTCGCAAAAACATGCCTGTCGTCGGTATCGACATTAGCACGGCAGCCGTAAAATTATTGGAATTATCAAAAAACGGTCCTCGTTATCGAGTCGAAAGTTATGCTGTCGCGCCCTTACCGCCGGATGCCGTTATCGATAAAAATTTCGCGAATGTCGATGTGATCTCTGACGCCATCAAACAAGCCATCAAACAATCCGGAACGAAAGTTAAGCATGCCTGCGTCGCAGTTGCAGGTTCGGCGGTCATGACTAAAATCATTACGATGCCCGCTAATTTTTCGGACGAAGAAGTCTACGAGCAAATCATGGTTGAGGCCGATCAATATGTGCCTTACGCGTTGGATGAGGTTAACCTGGATTTTGAAGTTCAGGGTAAAAATGCCAAAAACATCGAAATGGTCGATGTGCTCCTAGTTGCTTCCCGTCGTGAAAATGTCGAGGACCGGATGGAGGCTCTGGATAAAGCGGGCTTAAAAGCCAAAATCGTCGATGTCGAAGCCTTTGCGATGGAAAACGCCTTTGCGCTTATTGCCGATCAATTGCCCGGCTCCACGGAAGGTCAGACCATTGCCATTTCGGATATCGGGTCGACGATGGCGACTTTGAACGTCATTGCGGACGGCAGAACCATATATACGCGAGAACAAGGCTTCGGCGGCAGGCAGTTGACCGATGAAATTCAGCGCCGTTACGGATTGTCGTACGAAGAAGCCGGCCTTGCCAAACGGCACGGCGGTCTTCCCGATAATTATATCAATGACGTATTGGAGCCATTCAAGAAGGCGATGATTCAGCAAATTGCCAGGTCGCTCCAGTTTTTCGTTTCATCGAGCGCTAACCGAACGATCGATTCGATTATTTTGGCGGGCGGATGCTCGTCGATTCCCGGTGTCGATAAACTTGTCGAGCAGAGTTTGAGTATTCCTTGTTTTATTGCTAATCCGTTTATCAACATGGCTTTATCGAATCGAGTGAAACCGCAAAGTTTAAGCAGCGATGCGCCGGCGATGATGATCGCTTGCGGGCTTGCGCTAAGGAGTTTCGACTAATGGCCCGTATTAACCTGCTTCCTTGGCGAGCCGAGCTTAAAAAACAACAGCAACAGCAGTTTCTAACTGCCGCATTGTTGTCGGTTATTTTGACTTTGGTGTTGATTTTTGCGGTCCACATGTACTACGACGGCGTGATGGAATATCAGGAAAGCCGGAACCAAATGCTAAGGAATGAAATCGCTGCGGTCGACAAGAAAATTGCCGAAATAAAAAACATTGAAGAAAAGAAAACCGAGTTACTGACTAAGATCGATGTTATTCAAAAGTTGCAGGAAAGTAGGCCCCTGATTGTACATCTTTTCGATGAAATTGCCAGAAGGACACCTGATGGCGTGTTTCTATCAAGCTTTGCGCAGTCTAATATGGAATTGACGTTTAAGGGCAAGACCGAATCGAATGCCAGGGTATCGGCGTTTATGCGGGCGATAGAGGCTTCCGAGTGGTTGCACAGTCCTAGGTTGAACATCATTCAGTCTCAACAAAAAACCAAAGTCGATCAGCTCAGCGATTTCATTCTTATCGCGACACTGGGCGCTATTTCCGAAGATGAGAAAAAGTGATGAATCTGTCTGAAATTAATTGGGATTTTAATGAGGCAGGGACTTGGCCTACACCGGTAAAAGCAACGGTCATTGCGATCGTTTGCATAGTCGTGGCGGTCGGCGGCTATTATTACGATACCGCTGATCAATTGGAAGCATTGGAGCGATTAGAACAGACGGAACGGGATCTGAAAAGCAGCTTCGAAGTGAAACAAAAAAAAGCGATCAATCTGCCGGACTATAAGGCGCAGTTAGAACAGATCGAAGAGTCACTGACTGAAATCATCAAACAAATGCCATCCCGCTCCGAAGTGGCTAATTTGCTGGTCGATATATCGCAGACCGGCTTGGCGAGCGGTTTGGAATTTAGACTGTTTAGGCCGACAGAACCGGTGCGCCGCGATTTTTATTGGGAACTCCCAATCAATATACAAGTTATCGGACGATACGAGGAGTTGGCTTTATTTGTGAGCGGTCTGGCTTCATTGCCAAGGATCGTGACTGTGCATAACGTTAAAATTACCCCGGTTTCGCAACAAGCTAAAGGTGAGACGTCCGATACGATGGTCATGGACGCCACGATCAAGACCTATAATGAAGGTGAGCATGGCCCAGCGCCGGCAAGGCCGGTGCAAAGAAGAGGTAGAAAATGAAGTCGATTATTTTATCGGCAACCGATTCGAGGTCTCGGCAAAGTCGGCATGGCGAACGCAGGATGATTCAACATAGCGTTATCGCAGCCTTAGGGTTACTGAATCTGTTGTTACTGAACGCTTGCTCGAGCGACGATAAGTCGGATTTGATTCAATTTATCAATCAAGTCAAGGCCCGGCCGAAAACGCAAATTGAGCCGTTGCCTGAAATTAAAGTCATTGAGCCGTTTATTTTTAAGCCAATGGGATTACGCGATCCATTTCGCCCTATAGAAAAAGTAGCGGAAGCCGAACCGCTCGATATCGGGACGGGTAGAGGCATTAGGCCGGATCCTGCTAGACGTAAGGAAGAACTGGAGTCCTATTCGTTGGATGCTCTGAGAATGGTTGGAACCATTACTAAGGATGCGGTGTTATGGGGTTTGATTAAGGCCGGCGATGGGACGATTCATCGGGTTCGCGAAAGCAATTACATAGGCAGGAACCACGGTAAAATCATTCGCATCGTCGAGGACAAAATCGAATTGATGGAAATCGTTCCCGATAAGCCGGGGGCATGGCGAGAACAGCAAGCTTCATTGGCATTGTCCGAATGAAGTTGGGGATTAAAGAATGAGTATTCAAGGCAGCAATAACATGAACAGAGTGACAAAGACTCTATGGAAAACAATCTTCGCGGGAGTGTTCTTGTGTGTTTTTCAGTTTGCCGTTCAAGCGAGTGACGCGCGAATTCAAAACCTGGATGTTACCCGGCTGTCGGGAGGCCGGTTGCAGTTGCAATTGGAACTGGACGGCCCCGCGCCCGCTCCTCGGGTTTTTCATACCGATAACCCCGCCAGAATTGCGCTGGACTTTAGCGGTGTTAAAAGTGGTCTGTCCAAGAAA
>SLIO01000281.1 GCA_007135635.1 Methylomicrobium sp.
ATCGTTTAGCCATCTTTCCCGATCAAAAACAATTGCCGGAGGGTCTTTATACCGTGCTCAACTCGGCCGGTTCTCCGCTATCGTCCAGCCAGGCACAAAAATTGTTGCTCGCCCGCGCGATCATAGGCAATCCGCGCGTATTGATTCTCGATGAACTGCTCGACGACTGGAAACATTTCGTCGACAGCCCGGCCCGCGATGTATTATTCGCGGACGATGCGCCATGGACCTTGTTGGTGCTGACCGGGTCGAAAACAATCGCACAACTTTGTCAACGAACCATCGATTTATAGATTCATTGGCCTTATGCAGACACAAGATCATCACCCATTATTATCGGTACTGAGCGCCTCTCAGACACCCCGTTTTGTCGGACAGGTTGTGACGATATTCGCCTGGTTGTTCATTCTGATACCGATATTCGCACTGTTTTTACCCTGGCAGCAAAACGTCAACGGTACAGGATATGTCTCGGCATTTGCACCCCTTGAGCGACAACAAACCGTCGATTCGCCGGTTTCCGGTCGAATCTTGCAATGGCATGCCAAGGAAGGCGCGAAGGTGAAAGAAGGCGATTTATTAGTTGAAGTCGTCGATATCGACCCGTTATTGCCGGAACGCTTGAAACGTCAACAGGAAGCCAATATCGCCAAACTGGACGCCAAGCAACGAGAGCTCGACTCTTACGAAATCCAAATCGACAGCTTGCTGACCGTGCGCGACATGAGAGTCGCCGCCGCGCAGTATAAACTGAACATGGCGCAGCAAAAAGTGGCAGCGGCTTCCGAAGCGTTGGTTTCGGCTCAGGCATCTTACGATACCGCGCTTTTACAGCAAAATAGATTTTCGCGCCTCCTAGGTGACGGACTGGTGTCAAGGCGCGATTTCGAAGTTGCCGAACGGGACGCAATTGTCGGAATTCGCTCGCTAAACAGCGCAAAAGCCACGCTGCAATCAGCAAAGGCCGAACAAAATGCCGCGCAGGCCGATATCAATCAAATTCGTGCCGACGCACAAGCCAGGATCGATTCGACCATCGCATCGAAGAACAAAATACTTGGCGAAATCGAGGATATCCGTAATAGTCTCGTTAGCAACGAAGTCAGTATTGCCCGACAACAATCCCAAAGCATTACCGCGCCACGGAGCGGTACCGTATTGCGATTGTTGTTAAACCCGCAAGGACAGATGGTTAAACAAGGCGATCCCTTGCTGATTCTGATACCTGATATCGATGCACGCGCAGTCGAAGTGTGGGTTTCCGGAAATGACGCACCATTAATTTTACCCGGACACCATGCTCGCTTGATGTTCGAAGGGTGGCCTGCGGTGCAATTTGTCGGTTGGCCCGAAGTCGCGGTCGGCACATTTGGCGGAACCGTCGCTTTCGTCGATTCTAGCGACAACGGTCAAGGCAAGTTCCGCGTGATGATCGTACCCGACGAAAGCGATCATTTGTGGCCTTCATCGCGTTTTTTGCGCCAAGGCGGCGCGGTTAAGGCTTGGATTCTGTTGGAACAAGTCAGTATCGGCTTCGAAATATGGCGGCAGATTAACGGCTTCCCACCCATGTTGACGCCGGAGCATCCTTATCGCGATTTAGACCGTATTCAGACACACAGAAAATCCGATAAATAGACCGCTTTCATGAGAACAAACAATTTATGCTGAAAACACATTTCCCGCTAAAACGGCATCACCGAAACTTGACGGTTTCGGGTGTGTTCGCTTTATTGTCGGGCTGTTCGTTCTATTTCGATACCGGCCCGAAACCCGAGTTAGCGCAAAAAGTTGAAGAGCGTATGCAGCGTAACGAAGATCTAGCCTTGCCGGATCTGTCGAGAGCCGAGCCGAAAACACTCGACACCGCGATTGCCGAATTCAGAGCCGATCCGAAAAAGCTGGATTTGACCGCACCTCCCATTGTGCTCGAAGAAAAAGACACAACCGAAGCCGCGGAAGAAAGCCATGCGCTGACGATTGCAGATGCGCGGGCTATGGCGCTGACCAACAATCTTGACTTGAAAATCGCTCTGATCGACCCGAGCATCGCGGCAACGGTCGTCAGCGAGGAAGAGGCCCGGTTCGACGATCTGATCTTTGCCCGCGCTAAGTATTCGAATAAGGACACGCCTTTTCTCGACGGCGATGTCGTAAACTTCAAGGCTGTCGACAAAAACTCGCCGTTGAATGACGACATCGCTAAACTCGGTTATATGCCGCAAAGTACCGATCAACTGGATATCGAGGCAGGCATCATGATACCGCTTAGAACCGGCGGCACGGTCGTACTAAGCACGCCTCTCGAAAACAAAAGAACGGGGCGATTCGTGCCTTCCGATCAATATCGAAGCGCGCTACGCTTTTCGATGAGCCAACCGCTGCTACGCGATGCCGGCATTTCGACCAATGTCGCCGGCATTCGGATCGCGCGCTACGAGCAACAAATCGTCGACCTGAAAACCCGACTGCAATCGATCCGCGTATTGGCAACGGTCGACAAAGCCTATTGGGCGCTATATGCCGCATGGGGCGAATTGGACATCCGCCGTCAACAATATGAAATTGCACAGCAAAATCTAACGATGGTCAAACGCCGGGTCGAAGAAGGACTGACCGCCGCGATCGAAATCAATCGGGCTGAAATCGGCGTGGCCGAACGTATGGAGTCTTTGATCATCGCCAATACCCGGCTCAAACTTAGCCAACGCCAATTATTGCAGTTTCTCAACGACAAGCGTTACGGCCTCGATACAACCACGGTAATGATCCCGGATACATCGCCGATGCTGGTCAGTTTCGATTTCGACCGCGAAGCGTTGGCGCGCAAAGCATTGGACGGCCGCTTGGAACTGTTAGAGCTGGAATTAAAACTCGCTGCGGACGCGACTAAGATCGACTATTTGGAAAATCAAACACTACCGATGTTCATGCTGGACTACAGCTACGGTTCGCAAGGCCGCGACTCCAACGATTTCGGTGGCTCCTATGGTGATTCGTTTACCGGACGCTATGACGACTGGTCGGTCGGTTTGAGACTGGAAATTCCGCTGACCAACGAACTGCGCAAATCGCGCCTGTCGCGTGCAGTGCAGCAAAGACTGCAACGCTTGACGACGCGCGATTTAAAAGAACTAACCGTGCGCCGAGAAATATATGATGCCCTGGACACCGTTTCACAGAATTGGCAGCGCATCATTGCGGCCCGGCAAAACGTCATACTGGCAGGGACCAACTACGATGCAGAACTCAAGCAATTTGAAGAAGGCTTGCGGACGATGACCGAAGTACTCGAAATGCTCACCAAACTCGGCGACTCGCAAATGAAGGAAGTCAGAGCAATCGCCGATTACCAAGTCGGCCTGATCGACCTAGCCTATGCAACCGGCACCCTGCTCGGTTACAGCAAAGTCGATCTGGCGGGATTGATTTCGAAATAGAGGGGGTTCGACTCTAATTCCAATTTCTGCGATTGGTGCGATTTACCCGATTCGATTACACTGCAGGAGCAATTTTATAAACCTGTAAACGTTTCACCGAGGTTCTGCGGTTCAAGGACGCTAGAGCGTGGGAACCCAGGTGAGGACGTTATATAATTCTTTTCCTGATTACGTAGAACATTCAGCCGAATCGACAAAGGCCAAACGATCCGTCATACCGGCAGGGATTGCCGGTATCCA
>SLIO01000176.1 GCA_007135635.1 Methylomicrobium sp.
AAATACCACCAAAAAAACAGTCGGAAATACACCGATCAAGCCGCCAATTGTCAACAACAAATAAATCTCTAAAAACGGAATGATCAAAAAACACAAAAATACAATTTGAAAAACTTTCATTTACAATTCCTAAACAAATTTCACATTGGAAACATACCGGAAAGTTTCCCATTTGAAATCAATTGAACCCATTTTCGCCCACTCGAAATTAATAACAATGATCGGGCGGAAAATTGCCCCGCTACTTTATCCCGGATTAAACGGTACAATATAGGGACTTTAAAACCGAAACTCCAGAACAAATTGACCGAGTCTCTCGCTATGTCGAATCACCTTATCCTCTTTTGCACCTGTCCGGACGGAAATACGGCAAGCTCAATCGCACAAACGTTAATCGAAGAAAATTTAGCCGCTTGCGTGAACATTCTTCCTGGATTGACTTCTGTTTACCGCTGGCAAGATCAAATCGAAACCGCTCAGGAATACCTGTTACTAATTAAGACACGCCGCGATATTTACCCGGGGGTGGAACAGTGTATACAAGAGAATCACCCTTATGAACTTCCCGAGATCGTCGCGGTCTCTGTCGAACACGCTTTGCCTGAGTATCTGAAATGGATCGATTCATGCCTATCAAAATAATATTGTTTTGCCTCATTGCAACTTTTCATCAAGCCGCCTTTGCCATCAGCGAGAGCGAATTACTTCCGCAAGAGCAAGCTTTCAGACTCACCGCCAAGGCCAATGCTCAGAATAAAATCGTTCTAACCTGGCAGATCGCCGACGGCTACTATTTGTATCGTGACAAATTGGGCGTTGAAAGCCAATCGGAACGGATTACACTCGACAATGTCACTTATCCGCCGGGAAAAACCAAGCATGACGAATTTTTCGGCGACATGGTCATTTATCGGAACGAACTCGCCGTCGAAGTACCATTCATCAAGCTAGGCGATGCGCCTAATACCTTGCATTTAACGGTTAAACATCAAGGCTGCGCCGATATCGGCATTTGTTATCCTCCACAGAAGACCGCACTTAAGGTCGATCTCCCGTCTCAAGATTCTTCCGCGAAAACCGGTTCGATTTCGGGCTTAGTTCAGGGCCTGAGCGATTTAAAGCTGAATCTGTTTCAGGATGAATTGCTTCCGGCAGAACAAGCCTTCCGCTTTTTCGCTTCGGTCAAAGATCCGAACACGCTGACCGTCAATTGGCAAATTGCGGAGGGTTATTATCTGTATCGCGACAAATTTCAATTCGATATCTTAGATTCCGAAAAGGTAAAAATCGGCAACGTCACTTTGCCCAGAGGCACACCCTACCACGACGAGGAATTCGGCAACGTTGAAATTTTCCGTAACGACCTAAGCTTCGACCTGCCGATTAACCGCTATGAAGCGCATGATCAGAACATCACTCTGCAGGCCCGATTCCAAGGTTGCGCAGATCGCGGCGTATGCTACCCGCCAATGTCGCAAGATACCCAATTAACTTTACCGATGGGCTCGACAGTCTCGACACCGACCTTGATGTCGATCAGCCCTTCGACCGGCATACCACAATCCGAACAAGACCGCATTGTACAATCGCTGCATCAAAACACGCTTTGGCTGACACTACTGTCCTTTTTCGGCTTCGGGTTGTTACTGTCTTTCACGCCATGTATTTTTCCGATGATACCGATTTTATCCGGCATCATCGTCGGTCAACGCAACCGGGTAACCACTAGCCGTGCCTTTCTATTATCACTGAGTTACGTCACCGCTTCCGCATTAACCTACACAGTCTTCGGTGTGCTGGCCGCGTTATTCGGCAGTAATTTACAAGCCACATTTCAACAACCGTGGATCATCGCGCTGTTCAGCGGAATTTTCGTATTGTTGTCGCTGTCGATGTTTGGTTTTTACAACTTAGAAATGCCCGCATCGATTCAAACACGACTGCATAACTCCAGCGATAAACACCGTGACGGCTCGTTTTGGAGCGCTGCGATAATGGGCTCCTTGTCGTCATTGATCGTAGGGCCTTGCGTTGCGGCTCCGTTGGCTGGCGCATTGATCTATATCGGCCAAACCGGCAATGCAGTTCTCGGCGGCATCGCATTATTCGCGATGGGTTTCGGTATGGGTATACCGCTATTGATTCTCGGCGCATCAGCAGGAAAACTCTTACCGAAAGCAGGTCGCTGGCTAAATGCAACCAAAGCGGTCTTTGGCGTGATTATGCTGGCTGTCGCCTTATGGATGCTGGACCGCATTCTGCCCCCCGATGTCTCGATGTTCTTATGGGCTTTATTACTGATCATACCGGCCATTTATTTGAATGCAATCGACCCACTGAGTGAAAATGCCGGTGGCTGGAAAAAGCTTTGGAAAGGCACCGGCGTCGTGATGCTGACCTATGGAGTCTTGTTATTAATCGGCTTGGGCATGGGTAACCATAACCCGCTAAAACCCTTACAAGGATTGAGCATAGCAAGCACAGCCGAAGCCGGCGGCGACTTACCCTTCGTCAAAATCGCCTCGCTACAGGAACTCGAAAATAGAATAGAAACGGCAGCCCTTAACAATCAACCTGTGATGCTCGATTTTTATGCCGACTGGTGCGTCTCGTGCAAGGAAATGGAGGCCTATACTTTCGCCCACCCTGAAGTCAAACAAGAACTGAATCGCTTCGTTTTATTGAAGGCGGACGTCACGGCTAATAATGCCGAGCATCAAGCCTTACTGAGAAAATTTAACTTAGTCGGCCCCCCGGCCACTTTATTTTTCGGAGCCGATCTGGCCGAAAAGCAACATTTACGCGTAATAGGCTATCAAGATGCCGACGCTTTTTTAAACATACTGCGGCAAGTCGATTTATGAGGCAAACCACGATTCTAACCATCGCCGCTGTTATCGCTTTAGCGGGCGGCTTTTGGCTACAAAGCCAAACACACGAGGAAACTCAATACGTAGGCATGGATCTTCCCGATTACCGGCTACCCGATTTGGCCGGCCTCATCAATTTGGTCGCCAATCCAAGCAAATAGTTGATAGACAGTTTCCATGTGTTCAGGCAATAGATGAATCTCTGAATCTCGACTGCCATCAAATGAAGCGCCATCGTAATGATGCAATTGATTGCGAATCTTACGATAGCAATCAAGCCCTGAATTCAAATTCTCTGGGATTGCAAAGCCTTCGCGCTCTAGCCATTGCTTGAGAGACAAATCTCTTGACAGCTTTATGCCATTCTCTTTCAAATGCGCCTCAACGCACCCTTCGTATCTACAAAAGAATGCCCAGCCCAGTTCAATGCGCATGGAGTCAATTTTGGCCTGCGAATTGAACTGGAAAGCGCCATGCCGGTGAGGCCAATCTGCAACCTGACAGGGAAGCTGCGCTATTGCATAGCGGTACGCTATTCGTGAATGGTCTAGCTTGACTGTAAGTGAATTGGGCATGGATAGCGCCTCCGAAGTTTTGCCGGCCAACGTCTAGATCTGCCGCGGCGTTAGCCGTCGGTAAAGCACAGGGACAGGCAAGTATAATTGTACCATTGTATTAAACTACAGGACCAAAAACCTCGCCCTTTTCAGCCAATGCAGTCCAAATTGTTTTCATTGCCTGACCGGTCTCTTCATCCACGAACAAGGACGATCGGCTTCCATGCGGTTCCCCAAGAAGACGAGACTGCAT
>SLIO01000445.1 GCA_007135635.1 Methylomicrobium sp.
ACTTGATAGAGCCCTTCGGCATCCCATGCTTCGGCAATCAATGGCAATTCGGAAAGTAGCCTGGAAGACTCGATTCGCCATGGCAACGGCGGATGATCCATCGGCACGCCGTTGTCTCCCCGCGCAAACACACTGGCTAAATCGAAGCGAAAACCGTCGACATGCATCTGATCAACCCAATATTCCAGGCAATTGACGATGAATGCCGTCACCATGGGATGATTGCAATTGAGTGAATTGCCGCAGCCGCTGAAGTCGAGATAGCGCCTTCGGTCGTCAGCATCGAGATGATAAAAAATATCGTTCGCCAAGCCCTTAAAGTTAATCAACGGCCCTTCTTCATCACCTTCGGCGGTATGATTGAAAACCACATCGAGAATGACGCCGATACCCGCTGCATGCAGCGCTTTGACCAACGTTTTAAACTCTTCCTCGTGAGTACCCAATTCCGGCGTTTTGCAGAAGCCAGGATGCGGACTGTAAAAACTATGCGTACTGTAACCCCAGTAATTTTTAAGCCCTCTCGCTTGAACACCGGGCGGCACATGCTGTTCATCGAAGGCCATGACCGGCAACAATTCCACATGCGTGATACCCAAAGCCTGTAAATAGGGTATTTTTTCGATTAAAGCGGAAAATGTACCCGGATGACTGGTTTTCGAAGATTTATCTTTGGTGAAGCCTCCAACATGTAACTCATAGATAATCGCCCCTTCGAGTCCACGCTTGATGGTTTGCTCACCCTCCCAATCAAATTGGGAATGGGTAACGACGGATCGAAACGAATGATGGCCTGCTTGATTCGGGTCGCTGGCAAGGCTTCGATTCCACACCGTATCGGTAACGGCGCGAGCCCAAGGATCGAGCAGTTCCTTACGAATATTGAAGCGGCGCCCGCTCTCGGCGGTATCGTTCAGACCATCCGCCCGCCAGGTATAATGCGTACCCAGAGGGAGTTCTTCGACGAACACATGCCAATAAAAATAAGCGCGATGGGATTTACGGTCGAGCGAAATAATCTGAAACGGCTCGGGACTATCGGCAGCTTTATAAAGCAACAATTCAACTCGACTCGCATGACGACTGAAAACCGAAAAGTTGATACCGCCGGCCATCGGCGTCGCGCCGGGTGGAAAACGTGCTCCGGGACGAAAGCGATAGGATTTGGTTAATACAATGTTACTGTCCATACCATTCAACCTGTGCCATCAAAAGTTTCATTATACTTAGAACCGAAAAGTTTGCGGGGTTTGCAAAGCTCTTTTCTTGAGAGACGAGTGCCGGTCTTGTCGAAACAGTTTGTCTGTGTGGCTCTAAAATTTGCTTGAATGCCAAAGGGGCCATTATAATCGCCAATCATTCAACCGCACCCACATTCAGTTTCAGCGCAGTTATTAATTTCGATGAAATCGCAACGTGGAACCAAGTTGGTTAGCTTTTTGTCTCATCGCGCATGACTAAAAAACCGGCCTTATTCTTAATTTTAAGTTTATTTTTACAAGGCAACCGCCTTTTCTCGCCGGATATAACCAAAATCGAATTACCGGATATGGGCGACTCTTCCGGCACTTTGATCTCCCCGGCTCAGGAACAGCAACTAGGAGAGGCATTTTACCGAAGCCTGCATTCACAAATCGTCATCAGCCAAGATGCCGAAATTCAGCAATATATCGAAGGAATCGGCCGGAAACTAGTGGCCAACAGCGACACTCCCGGCAATCCTTTTCATTTTTTCGTGGTCATGGATAACGCGATCAACGCTTTTGCCGGACCAGGTGGTTATATTGGCATCAATTCAGGACTCATATTGACCTCCGAATCGGAAAGCGAACTCGCCTCGGTTATGGCGCATGAGATCGCTCACGTAACCCAACGCCATCTTTATCGTGCATTCGAAGCCGCCAGCCGACTATCCATACCAACAGCAGCTGCGACCTTGGCGGCGATTTTAATCGGCACACAATCGCCGGAACTCGCTCAGGCGGCGATCATGGCCGTTCAGGCCGGCAGCATACAGTTTCAAATCGATTTTACGCGCGATAACGAACAGGAAGCCGACCGAGTCGGCATGCAAATACTTTCGGCATCCAATTTCGACCCGCGTAGCATGCCGATTTTTTTTGAACGCTTACAACAATCCAGCCGTTATTATGGACGAGGCGTTCCCGAATTTTTAAGGACTCACCCGGTCACTTCTTCTCGGATCTCCGATACACGGGGCCGAGCGGAAAAATATCCGTACCAACAATATCCTGATTCGATGGGTTATTTATTGACACGGGCAAAACTTAGAGTGCTCAGCGCCAACGATTACGCACCGGTTTTAAACTATTTCAAACCAAGACTGAGCCAAGGTACTTTGCAACAACGATCCATAGCCCGCTACGGCATGGGCCTCGTTCATTTGCAGACCCATAAGTTCGATGAAGCCGAGCAAATATTCAAATCATTGACCGAAGATTATCCCGAACAACCGCAGTTTGCGACAGCTTTTGCTCGAACCGCACTAGAAGCACAAAACTTTTCCAGTGCCTTAACGCGCTATCAGACAGCGATGCAGAAATTCCCTGGCAATCAAACAATCAAACTCGATAGCATCTCCGCACTTCTGAAAGCCGGAGAATCCGAGCAAGCTAGGCAAATTTTGCAAATGCTGGACGCGAGAACAAAACGACAGCCCATCTATTTTAAGTTGCTCGCGCAAATCTACAGTGATTTGAAGCAACCGGCCGAATCACATCGCTATCTGGCAGAGTATTATTATGCAATGGGCCAAACCGATGCTGCCATCACGCAAATCAAGCTAGCTCAAAAATCGCCGGGGATCAATTATTACATATCGGCGATTCTCAACGAACGACTGGTTTTTTTCATACGTGAAGAAGAGCAGCGCAAACGCAACCAATAAAACCAACTTTTTTACTTGGTTTTCAATCAACCTGAATAGAGCCTGAATAACCGATTACATCTGGCAGACAGTGCCGTTCAGTTCACCAAATAAGCAAGTGCTAATCATCTGTAATCGATTGTTTTTTATATATGTTTTCGACCCGAAACTATTTTTTAAACAAAATCGTTTTTTTTGATAGACATCACTAAAATTAATGATATACAATTCTTACCAGCTTACGGAGTGAGCCCGATTAAATAATCGGTAATGAGGAGGACAAGGCTACAACGCCTTGAATTATAACAATAATAAACGAGCAAACTGCTTGGTTGTCTTGGCGACAACAACGTTCAAATAAATAATAACAATAACAAGCTGAACACGCCCGCTTTATGCGGGCTTTTTATTGCCTAAAATATTTTCGGGTTAGTGAACGTTTAATAGCTCTTAATGCCTGCAAAAGCAAGCCACATTAAACCGTTCGCGCCAAGACCCTCGACTTCGCATTTACTGTCAAACCATCACCTACCAAACCCACACCGATTCCAACCTTTCTAATCAGTCGTTAAAAAGCACTCAAGATACATTGTTTTATACCCAGAATTCCACTACTCTCCTTACGAACAACAAACATCAGCAATTCCCAATTTGGGCATCACAAAGGGTGCTACGCGTGCTTGAGGAGGACGCCTAAAGGGGGCAGATTTTTGCTCCTGCAAAATCTGCATTCACGCCATCCTTGGCGTTTGCAGATTTTTGCTCCTGCAAAATCTGCATTCAC
>SLIO01000359.1 GCA_007135635.1 Methylomicrobium sp.
ATGTTTCATTTTTTAATTCTCGTGTTGATGTCAAAAACGTGTGTATGCCAGAACGCTCCATAGGGCCTTAGATTGATCCAAAATACATCGCCAATCGTTAATGTGTAATTTAGAACTTTGGAGTCTTATCAACCTGAAAAGGCTTAACCCTCATTTCGGGTTTTTATACTCGTTTTTGTGAAGTGCGTCTAGTTGTCCTTTGGTACCATGCATGCGTTATCGTTTAGCTACTGTTGGCTTTGCAGCGACTAACGGATGGTTTTCGATAATACGGGGATGTCACACGTTTATGCAGCAAATGTTCGTTATTCGAACTACAACTAAAAATAACGTCACAAAACCAACATTCCAGACAAAAAAATGCGGCCAAAAAGCCGCATTTGAGAGGAAGGATATTTGAGCACAATCGCAATCAACGATTGAGTTGCGCTTATCCTACCTAACTCTCCCCTACTCCGGAATATGGCGAATCGCCGCGCGTCAGCTTGCCGCACTCCCACACGATAAACCCGTCCACGACCCCTTCGGCCGATTCCGCCGGTTTTGCATTGACCAACGATAACAAGCTTTCGTTGAGAATGGTCGTTGCCTCCGGAACCGATGCACCGACAAAACGTTGCTGCCGGATGGAGTTACCCGGACATTCTCCGGGTATCCAGCGCTGCGGGAACGATTTCACGCGAAAGCCCTGCCCGGCTAAAATTTCAGCAACCGAAGGCTTACCGGTTGGTACCGTCCAATCGACCTTTTTTAGCGTATGCAATGCGCCGACCAAGACGATAATCGGCTTATCCCTCGGCAATTCGGCAAGCCGAGTTGCCATCCATTCATTCCGGTCAACGAACAGATCGGCGCCGGCGTCGATCGCAACCACGTTTAAACAGGAATTCCGGGATTTCCGTTTGGCGAAATAGTCGATCATCAGGCGATAAGGATCATGATCGATGGTCACCGATATCTCGATCGCTCCGACCGGTTTTTCTCCCGCCATCACTTGATCGATGACCGGCTGTTGGTCGCTGCCAATCTCTAACGCGAGGACCGGGCATTGATTCCGGCTAATAGAATCGACGATCAATCGCTTGATCAGTAATGGCGATTCGATGCGATGATGACTTTCTCCGATAAACGTGATTGTGCCCGGTTTGTTGTGTTCCTGGATTTCCACATGCTCATAGGAAAAAGTAACCGTAGGCAGTAGTGAAAGTAGAAATACTTTAACTATATAGTACATATTCAGCTCCTTATTAGTATTATAAAGGCGCTGAATTGGTACCAAAAATGTACTAATCTTGTGCCTCTTTTTTCTGAAGTTCTTTGGAAAGCGTAAGCATGGCGTAACGCAAGAAATTAAGCTTTGTCCTACCGCTCAATTTGGCACCTAACGCTAATTGCTCATACTCATGTTGATTAAACGGAACCCGCATCGCCTTGTAATCACGTATGGCATCCTGATCCGGTTCCGGGGCTTGCTGTTGTTTATTTTGGCTTCCGCCTTCTGCCCCCGAGGCAAACGCCTCGATCTGTTCCGGGGTGGGTGTCTGTGTTGCCGCGCCCTGAGTACTAGCTTTCGGAGTCCTGCGTTTTACCATTATAGTACCTCCACTACTATTTTCTTGATTTCAGCCTTAGCTTTTGGATTGTCCATTTCGACAACGCCCAGGCCTTCGCTCATCGCGTCACGGTAAACCTTACGATCCCGGATCATTGTTGAGAGTAAGTTAATTTCCGGGTAGTCATTCAGGCACTCTCTCGCATCGGCTTCTTCATGAATGACCGGATTGGTCGGTGCCATTGTGATCAAGCCGAATACCTTCAAGCTGGGATTAAGGTCTTTTGCCTGGGTAATGATTTCCTGCATGTTCGGCAAGGTGTCCAGGTCGGGCTGTGATGGACGAAACGGCACAATGAGTACATGGGCCGCTGTCATGCCGGTTCGCAGTTCCCGGCTGTCGCGTCCGGCTGCATCGACAATCACGTATTCATAGCGCTTATCGAGATCCAGTAAGGTTTCCCTGATATTTTCGTATTTTTGTACGCAATGAACTTTTGCCAGCTTTGTGTTCTCTGCCCTATCCATGGCCCAATTCGCCGCGGTGCATTGTCTGTCTGCGTCAACCAAAACAACGTCATGCCCTCTTCCGGCTAACTCCGCACAGACGTTGACGGCAGTCGTCGATTTGCCGCAGCCGCCTTTTTGGCTCCCAATTAATATAATCATAATGCCTTTCCAGTATAAAAGTAGTACCAAAAGTTTACCTTATTGATACTGTTAAGGTACATAAAAAATTAATGGTAAGCGATACCGAAACAGCATAAAAAATGTATCGAATTGGTACCAATTCGATATAAAAACGGCGTTAATAGTTAGCCGATTGATTGTAAAGATTGGAGAGCAGTCGGATCGTGACGAAGATCATCGACTGAGCTGCCGGAATCGCTTTTGTGCGGTTTTCGCTTTCCGATGCAAATTCGTCAATGACCGCATTCATAAATTTGACCAGGCCATGTTGTGGGTTGTCCTCGATTGTCCGGTTAATCAGGCGATCTTTTAACCTGGCTCTGATTTTCTCGTTCATATCGTTGCCCTTCATCAACGCTTGCATTTCCGCATCCAAAAGCACGGCCTGTTTCTCAAGCCAATCGATATCCATGTCTGACTGAGAGGGCAGGGGGCCGAAAGCATCTTCAAAGATGCAGATCGCATCAAAACACAGATCCATAAATAAATAGGCCATGTCCTGATCTTGTTCAGCGATTACCGACGGGAATATGTCAAAGATAGTTTGGGCGAGGGCGGTTTGATCAAGCTGGATGCGCACCATAATTTTCTGAGCGGCGTCTTCGTCGATGCTTTTTGCGTATTCGATGGCATGGTATAGCTCGAGGTCGGTGAGTTCTTTCATAGCATCAATAAGGTATCTAATTGGTACCAAAAGTATACTTTATTGATGCTAAATAAGCACATATTTAGCGCTGAAACAACGCCGAAAGCGTACCAGTCCGGCGACGACATTCGACCGCCAAAGCCCCTGCAAAGAACGCTTGGAAAGGCGAAGAAACCAAGCTCGAAAAGAAACCTTGGAAAAGAATAGATCGGGGCTTTGGTGGGCGGGGGAGGCGGCGGACTTCAAATACTTGTGCCGAAGGCATACATCATTGGGATTGCGAAGCGCAGGGAAAGCAAGGCCAAGCACCCCGCGACACTTCATCATCGGTACCACGCCTGGGCGGCACTCACACGGACGTGTGTGCCGCGCGGCCATGGATGGCTTATACCCGCATGCTAGGGGATAGGAAAGACTGAGCCATTCGGGAGGGCGTAGTGTAAAACAGGGACGTTTTGCGCTCGCCCGGACGATTGGCGGATTTAGAGTGTTCTGGCCACCGGCGCTCTATTTCCGTTTGTCTTAATCCCTTCTTAATAAGGTCTGGTGTTCGAACAAGCGGCCCAAGGAAAATCCGACTTCAGCCTTTTGTCTTAATCCCTTCTTCATAAGGTCTGGTGTTCGAACTAGGGCAGTTAAAAAGGACGGTAAACTAGTACCATGTCTTAATCCCTTCTTCATAAGGTCTGGTGTTCGAACCCGACTTATCGGCCGAACAGGAATTGGCCGCCAGCGTCTTAATCCCTTCTTCATAAGGTCTGGTGTTCGAACTAA
>SLIO01000100.1 GCA_007135635.1 Methylomicrobium sp.
AAATGCTAACCGCGATTCAAGACGAAAAGATCTTAGATGAAGACAAAGTTACGGAACATAAAAAAGCGCTCGACAGCGAATTATACGGTGCCAAGAATACCGCGTCGAAACCGGTACAACCCACGCAAGCTATCGCACTGAAAAACGATAACGCAGGCTGGCGTATCGCATTTAGCCCCCATACCGATTTGTTTAAAACCGGCAACGATCCGGTCAGAATGTTTCGTGAATTGGCCGAACTGGGGGCAATCGATATCACCGCAGACCTACAGGGCGTACCTGGCCTTCACGAGCTCGACCCCGAGGAATGCCATCTTTCCTGGCACATAACCGTGCATGGCGACATCCCTCGCTCAGAAATCGACGACATTTTCGACTGGGTTGAGGAACATTGCGACCTTGCCGTTCAAAGTATCGAACAAACGACATCGACTCTCTCGCCAGCACCCGACGAACAGCCTCAATCCATTGCAATCGAAGCAACGCCCTCTGCCTCGGCAATCCCCCCTCCCATTACCAATGAATCTCGCCAAAACGAGAAAGTAAACGCTGACAAAACGGTCAACCCAAGCGCCGGCAAAAGCTCCGCCTCGATCCGTGTCGATACCGCCAAGATCGACACACTGATTAATATGGTCGGCGAACTGGTCATTACGCAATCGATGCTGAGCTTAATTGGCGAACGTTTCGACCTGAATAAACTGGATCAACTCAAAAACGGCCTCACTCAGCTAGAACGACATACGCGCGAACTGCAAGAAAGCGTCATGAATATCAGAATGCTGCCGATCAGTTTCGTGTTCAGCCGTTTTCCTCGCCTGGTTCATGATTTGAGCTCGAAACTGGGCAAAAAAATAGAACTTAAACTGATCGGCGAACATACCGAAGTCGATAAAACTGTCGTTGAATTAATCAGCGATCCGTTGGTTCACTTGGTTCGAAACAGCCTCGACCACGGGATCGAACCGCCGGATGACCGCATTGCGGCAGGAAAACCGGAAACCGGCACCGTCACACTCGAAGCCTATCACCGGGGGGGGAACATCGTCATCGAAGTCAGTGACGACGGCCGCGGACTGGACAAAGACAAATTGCGGGCCAAAGCACTGGAAAAAGGGCTCATTCAGGACGATGCCGTATTGAGCGACAAACAGACCTACGAACTCATCTTCATGCCCGGATTTTCGACCGCCGAACAATTAACCGACGTATCCGGGCGAGGGGTAGGCATGGATGTGGTCAGGCGAAACATTCAATCGCTCGGCGGTAATATCGATATCGTTTCACAGCTGGGCAAAGGCTCGACGATGGCGATCTATCTACCGTTGACGTTGGCGATCCTCGATGGGCAATCGGTCGCGGTGGGCGAGGAAACCTATATCATCCCACTCGGCTCCATCATCGAGTCGATCAATGTCACCGAGCGCATGATCAATCGCGTGGCCGGCAAAGGCGAAACCTTCCGTCTACGCCATGAATATTTGCCTATCATCCGCATGCATGAAATCTATTCGGTACCGAATGCAAAAGCAACCAAATTAACCGAAGGCTTGCTGGTGGTCGTCGAAGGCCAAGGCATCCGTTGCGGTTTATTCGTCGACGACCTTTTAACGCAACAACAAGTCGTTGTTAAATCGCTTGAAGCCAATTACCGACAAGTCGAAGGCATATCGGGCGCAACCATTCTCGGCGACGGCTCGGTTGCCTTGATCCTGGATATTCCAGGGCTCGTCCGTTTAATGAACCATTAACCGAATAAATACTGAAATAATGGCAAATACAGACGATCAGTCCCAGCAACAGCTCGACAGCAAAAAGCCGTCCGATATGGCTCAATACTTGAGTTTTAGGCTCGGCGACGAGGAATATGGCGTCGATATTTTGCAGGTGCAAGAAATCCGCAGTTGGGAACCGGTATCCAGAATTCCGAATGTCCCCGCTTATGAAAAAGGCGTCGTCAATTTACGCGGCGCAATCGTGCCGATCATCGATTTGCGGGAACGTTTCAACCTAGGCCACTCCCAGTACACACCGTTAACCGTCGTTGTCGTCCTGCAAGCCATAATCGGCGGTAAACCAAGGGTGATGGGCGTGGTCGTCGATTCGGTTTCGAACGTAATCGACATTGAAAAAAACAGAATTCAAAGCGCGCCCGATTTCGGCGCCAAAGTCAGCACCGAATTTATCAACGGACTCGCATCGTTCAACGAACGCATGGTGATGCTGTTGGATGTCAACAAATTACTTAAATTAGAAGGCGTGGATAACGATGAAAATTAACCGCTTTCGACTGAATACCACAGTTTACGGGGAAACCTCATAATGAAAATGAACATGCCTGTCACCGATCGTGAAATCATGATGAAGCAGGGCACGATCCTGGTCACCAAAACCGACTTGAAAGGCTGCATCATCTATGCGAACGACGCCTTCGTGGAAATTAGCGGCTTCACCCGTGACGAACTCGTCGGCTCGAACCATAATATCGTTCGTCATCCCGACATGCCCCCCGCTGCATTCAAGGATTTATGGGAAACGATCAAAGCCGGGCGCCCGTGGATCGGTTACATCAAAAACCGCACTAAAACTGGCGATTACTATTGGGTCGAAGCCAACGTCACGCCGTATTTCGAAAATAAACGGATTGCCGGCTATTTGTCGGTTCGCCAAGCTCCTTCTCGCGATCAAATCGATCACGCGGAGGAGCTTTATCAAAAAATCGCCGCGGATCGAGCCAGCATCAGGCCGACCGGAATTGCGGCTAAACTAACTGCGGTCAAACAAGGCGCATTGTCTAAAAAAGCCGGCCTCGCCTTTTTGCTGCTCTTATTGCCGTCACTTCATGCCGGCTATCAAGCCATGATCGACGGCAACATTATCGCCCTTGCTGGCTATTCGCTATCGTCATTGTTAGGCTTGATATTAGGCATTCATACCTTCCGCTTGATGCTCGGCTCAATCGAGCAGTCGATCGTATTTTGCCATAATGCCGCGAGCGGTTTCTTCCGTAATAAGGTCGACATCGACCGCTTGGATCAAATCGGCGACCTCAATCGAGCACTCCAATCGATGCAAGTCAAACTGAATGCCGATTTGTCCGCGACACTCGAAGCCGGAGCCGTCACCGAAAGACTCAAACAGGCCCTGGATCAAGTGACCGGCAATGTTATGATGGCCGATGCGGACTGCAACATCATCTATATGAATCATGCCGCGAAACGCCTATTCAAACGTAATGAAAACGATTTCCGGCGCGATCTGCCGGATTTCAATGCCGACACATTGATCGGCTCGAATATCGATATCTTTCATAAAAACCCGGCTCACCAACGCGGTTTGCTGGCGAAACTGACCCAAACCTACAAAGCCGAATTGTTGATTGGCGGCCGCACGATGGTGGTCATCGCAACACCGGTTTTCGCCGGCGAAACTCGGCTCGGCACGGTAGTCGAATGGATCGACCGCAGCGACGAAGTCAGCATTCAGCATGAAATCGCCGAAATCGTGCAACAGGTCAAGTCTGGCGAACTTAGTGGCCGCGTAAACATGGACGGCAAGGAAAGCTTCTTCGAAACCTTGAGCGAGGGTATCAATGAATTAACCGACGTCATCGAACGCGCCTTCAGCGATGTCGCTCGTGTCATGCAAAGCATGTCGACCG
>SLIO01000152.1 GCA_007135635.1 Methylomicrobium sp.
CATTCCGGCAGGGATTGCCGGGATCCAGGTCACAAGGATGTGAAAGCTCCTCGCCATCCATGGCTTCTAGGCCCCGGCAGTCCTTGCCGGGGCGACGCCAACTATTAACGCAAACATAGCCAAAAAAAAGGCCGTTTTGTTACGTTATTTTCCGAATTGATCCATCTAAATTTAAAGAGTATGTTATGCCATGCAGCTAGCGATTGGATCATTGAAGTCTTATCACAACGAGTCAAAATTAATCGATCAAAACTTCCTAAAAGTTTTACGCTGCTCCCACGCTTCCAATCAAACAAAAGTGCCGTCATACTCCCACGAAAAGCGGAGCACTTGCATTGATGCAGCAGTCAAGCCAATACGGACATCAAGCTTGGGAAACAGAATACATAGGAACATAACAAATGGACTCAAGCAAAGGATTGATTTTTTGAATATTTCAAACAAGAATATTTCAAACAAATTGTTGAACATCAACGCATTATTATTGGTAACACTATGCGGCTATTATTGGTCGAAGACGATGAAATTCTGGGTGACGGCATACAAGCCGGCTTAACGATGGAAGGCTATGCGGTCGATTGGCTTAGGAATGGTGCGCAGGCAGACGAAGCACTGAAATCCAACAGTTATGAACTGATTGTAATGGATCTTAATCTGCCGGGCATGGACGGCTTAAATCTCCTTTCCGAGATCAGAAAGCGAAAAGATGAAACACCTGTTTTGATATTAACCGCAAGGGACGGCATCGACGATCGAGTTACTTTACTCGATAGCGGTGCCGACGACTTTGTCGTCAAACCGTTCGATTTATCTGAAGTCTGCGCCCGCCTTCGAGCGCTTGCCAGAAGACAAGCGGGGCGAAGTGTCTCTCAAATCGAACACAAAGGGATCGTGTTGGACCCCGCTGCACATACCGTCACTGTTCATAACACCCTGGTTAATTTGTCGCAAAAGGAATTCGGCATTTTAAATTTTTTAATGAATAACATCGGCAAGGTCGTTTCCAAGGCACGTATCGAAGAAGCCTTGTATTCCTGGGGCTCGGAAATAGAAAGCAATACCGTCGAAGTGCATATCCATCATTTACGCAAAAAACTCGGCTCGGATTATATCCGCACGGTCAGAGGCGTCGGTTACATACTTGATGAGAATTGATGCGTTATTCTCTTAAAGGCGTGCTGCTGTTTGCGTTGCTTTCGGCAACAATAGTCATTTGGGCCGTTACGGCTTATATTAGCTATAGGGTCACACGCGATGAGGTCGTCAAACTATTCAATGCCGAACTCGAACAATCGGCTCAGGCACTGTATTCGTTTGTCGGACAACTGCTTTATAAAGGTTCGCTGAATGAGTTGTGGGATTTAGATAGCCCTGAAAAAACCCCACCACCCGATCAGCAACTCACGCAACTACGCAAAAAAATATCGTTTCAATTGATCGATAAAACCGAGGGTTTGATTTTAAGGTCGAAAACCGCACCCAAGCAACCAATGTCACACTCGACAAATGGCTATACCAAAACCGAAGTAGCGGGACATACTTGGCATGTTTTCAGCGTTTCCAATGATGAAGACGAATATATCGTTCATGTCGGCCAACGAGACGATATCCGTCAGGAATTGAAAGACGAAATCGCCAATCATTTGATCAAACCGGTATTGATCAGCTTGCCTTTATTCGGACTGGTCATTTGGATCATTGTCGGCCGCTCGCTCAAACCGGTCAACCGCTTGGCACGGCAACTGGCGAAACGCGAGGCCCACTACCTGAAACCCCTATCGACGCGCTGGCTTCCGACGGAAATCATACCGGTAGTCGAGGCCTTGAATACTTTATTCATCCAACTTGAGAAAGCCTTCGAAAACGAGAGACGCTTTACTGCGGATGCTTCGCATGAACTTAAAACCCCTCTCGCGGGTTTGTTAACTCAAGCTCAAGTCGCAATAAAAACAACCGACGATGGCGTCAGACAACAAGCATTAAGTCGTATTGAACAAGCAGTGAAACGCATGACCGGCCTGGTACAACAATTATTGACTTTTTCGCGCATCGAATCGGACCCCAGTTACTTGACCAAACAACCGATTAAATTGAGCAATGAAATCATTCAAATCATTGCCGAAATGGAACCGGAAGCCCATAAAAAACAAATTACCATGGGTTTTGATAACGACACCGATGGTTTGGTCATGGTTAATTCGTTACTCATCCATATCTTAATTAGAAATATCGTGGATAACGCAATCAAATACACGCCTAGAGGCGGCAAAATATTGATCAGCCTGACCACACAAATTAACCGCCCTTATCTATGTATCGAGGATTCGGGGCCCGGTATTCCGACCGAACAATTCGAAAATGCCTATCAACGTTTTTACCGTTGCGTCGAAACCTCTAACCATGCCCAGGGCAGCGGCCTCGGTTTATCGATGGTGAAAAGAATTGCGGCCTTGCATCATGCAGAATTACAGATGGCTCAATCCCGCTTTGGCGGCCTGAGCATCTCGTTACTTTTTCAAGCTCAACAAACCGGTTATACGGTGGGCCAAAACCTCAATTCGGATTTTTTCAAAAAACCGTCTTATGCTTGGCACCAATTAAAAAAATAATGCATCTCTTGCCCGCTCTCATCGGTATTCGATCGCATTAGGCTCTTCGATGACCGAATTGAATAACTCGCCAATACCTTCGATTTCAATACGAACCGTTTGTCCAGGCTTCAGATAACCGCGCGGTTTCATTTTAACGCCGACACCCGATGGCGTGCCGGTCGCAATGACATCGCCAGGCTCGAGCGTCATCACTTGACTCAAATAAGCAATCATTTGATAGCAATTGAAAATCATGTGCCGCGTATTGGAAGTTTGACGCAATTCATCATTGACCCAGGTCTTGATCGCCAAATTATGCGGATCGATGATTTCATCCGGCGTGACCAGCCATGGTCCGAGCGGGCCATGTGTATCGAACGATTTACCCAAAGTCATCGTTGGCGAACGGGCCTGCCAATCCCTAACCGACACATCGTTGGCAATCGTGAAGCCAGCGATAACTTGATGCGCGTGTTCAAGAGGCACATGACGGCAACATTTGCCGATAACAAAGGCCAACTCCCCCTCATAATCCAGTTTTTCCGATACCTTAGGCCGATGAATCGGTTCACCGCAACCGATTACACAAGTTGTTTGCTTATTGAAAAATGTCGGGTATTCGGGTTTTTCCTTGCCGGTTTCCTCTATGTGTTCGGCATAATTGAGACTGATCGCTAAATATTTTCCGGGTTTCGGCACCGGTGAATGCACTTTGGCCTCTGCCAATGGCAAGCGATACGAGCCTGAATCGATAAGTTTTTGCAACACATCTAATGCCGATGTTCCAGCGCTCAGAAATTCGATCATCGAGACTGGTAGCGTACTGTCTCCAAAGCCATCGACAATTTCATCGTAGACGACAGCGCCAATTCGTGTTTGCCGATTATGCGTAAAAGTAATCAATTTCATTGTCTGATTCGTCCTGCAATGGTAATGAGGCATTAATTTTATATGATCCGGCATAAGGAAAATACGCTTCATTGATTTTAGGCTATCCTAATGAACCACAAAGGAGTCGGACGTCACTGAATATCACATATGATAAATATAGCACTTGAAAATA
>SLIO01000159.1 GCA_007135635.1 Methylomicrobium sp.
AAAAAAGATTTGGAAGAAACCATCGAATCGCTGGAATTCGACGCAGCTGAAAAATGGGGCGGCGAAGTGGTATTAGGCGACGGTTCGCGTTATTACTTCGAACCGCTCTCGCCCGCGCCTAAAATTCCGACGACTTTACAAGCTAAACGTTTATAAGGAGGCTGTCATGGCTTTGTATATTGTAGCCAACGAATGTATTTCCTGTGGCGATTGCGAACCGGTCTGCCCAACCAATTCGATCACGGAAGGCAAGATCGTATTCGAGATCGACAAAAAAACCTGTACCGAATGCGAAGGCGATTTCGACAAACCCCAATGTGTTCGGGTTTGTCCGGTCGATAATTGCATTCTACCTCTGCCGGCCTGACCGATGATCACGCAAGAACTGGCCGGCGCGATTGCCGCAACCGTCGAAAGCCTTGGCATCAATGAAACTGTGATCGGCCGGTTGCGAGCCGATTATCCCGGCATACATTTCACGTATTGCATCGACGATGACATCCCGAACCAGGAACCGGTACTCGAAAATGCCGGTTTCAATTTATACCTGGTGAATGGCCGCGACCATTGCCTGTGTCTGACGCAAAACTACGAACAAGCTTCCGGTTTCGTCATTGCCGAAATCATTAACGACTGAGACAGTAACCATGACCGGTGAACAACGTTTCGTAACGACACCTATGGCCGATTGCAGTCTGTGCCGGTTTCGCAGTAAAACACTACTAATGGGCCTCTGCATGCCTGGCGACACCTGCGTAGCGGCCGAAAGCGGTCGGCAAATCGACCGATTTTTCCGTGTCAATCCGAAGTATGCCGTGAGTTTTTTGTATGATCCTTTCTGGGAGCGGCGTGCGATTGCGGTTCGGTATGCGCCATTGAAAATTTTGGCCGAGGTGATCAACGACGAGGATGAGGTCGTCCGTCGAGCACTGGCCTACCGCTTGCCTCATCAACAATTACTGCGGCTGATAGCCGACCCAGATCGAGAAGTTCGCATCACCGTAGCGGACCGCATCGATCTCGAACATTTGGAACGTTTGGCCAATGATGAAGATTATTTCGTCCGGATGACGGTCGCCAAACGACTGTCGCCGGGCCGGTTATTCCGTTTTATCAAAGACGATGACATAAAAGTGCGGCAGATCGTCGCAGAGCGCTTACCCGATATCAGTTTGGGTCTAATGATAGATGACTCAGCACCTGAAGTACGACGCATTCTGGCCGAACGCATGGCACAAGACGATCTGACTGTTTTGTTGCACGACGACGATTGGCTAGTGCGCTATACCGCTGCCCTACGCGCATCCCTGCAAGACTTGTCGGAATTGTCTGAAGACCCGGAACCTGACGTACGGGAACTGGTACAAAAGCGCCTGCATGCTACGACCTCCAATAGAATCGAACATGAATGAATCACCAACCTTGAGTACCGGACAGATTCTTGCTCACACTTGCAAGAATCTGATCCCAGGTCAAAACGATGACTTATTGCTGAATAAGCTGCAAAAGTTGATTGCCGGTCATCCGGTTCGTTTAGCCTGGACCGGAGAAGAATGGTATCGGGTCGGCGGCGTAGTCGATGCCGATGGCACACGTATCGCTCACGACTTGATTGAATGGAGCGAGCGTACATTCATCGAATGCGGCCAAAACCTACAAATCTTGATAGATCACGCACGCGAACATAAACTGATCGCGACGCGGCACTCCGGGCAATCCTTGTACTTTGTCGTGCAAACCGGCACCTGCGGAGAAGAATTTATGCTGATAGAAATCGATAAAACACGCGAAGTATTCGACCGTTTACTCATAAATGACCATGCGCCGCCGGAAGATATGGAAGAAATCATCGACCCGCTGAACCCGGCCGGAACCGAAAATATTCCTGTCGGCACCTCGCGCTACGCCTACCGACGTAAAACCGATATCAAATTATTCATGGACGTTATCAATAAGCATCACGCCTTCGAACATCCCGTGCAGCGCTTCATAGACGACTGGAACCGCAGCAGCGCCGGCCAAAAACAATTACTGACAGAAGACTGGCTGATTCGGCCGTCGCAACACACCGGCCGGTTCGGAGAACAGATCGTCAATGCCGAAATCATCAATATTCAACACAAACGCCTGCCCTATCTGGAAGACCTGGCCGGCAAAAAAGGCAATACCTTGAATGGCCTACTAACCCGCTTCGATCGTCAAGCCGGCTACCCATTCGCGTGGTTTTTTTATATGGTCAAAGGCAAGCTCGTATCGCCCTACAACGCACAGGCGGTTTACAAGGACATCAGCGGCGATTTCTCCTATCTGCCGCAGCGAGACGAAGCCGTGCTACGCGACTGGATTGCTAAACCTTATTATCTATAACGTTAACGACCTATTCTGCCGGGGGTAGCTGCGCCGTTGCTCGGTCATGCGGTTTGTATCGAATGGGTCGGATAGATGTCCCGTTCAGGTATGCAGGGACCTTTGCTATTCGGCATACCTTTCAGCGTAGCGTTTGGTCAAAGATGTCGCCAGGCAAGAAAAACCTGGGAAGCTGCTTGAACTTACTTCAGGGTCTTGTTTTTGCTATTGGCGTTTATTGATGTTTCTTTTGCTATATTTCAAGCCCCCCGTTCCTCTCTCATTCCTGTTATTTGACGATATACCAATCGGCGTAAAAGCTTGCCCCCCTTTTCTCTTTTTAATAACCTCTGGCCTGATATTTGCGTTAATGGAAAACGGAGGTGGACCACTATGGCTATAAGAAGAGTTCCAGAGCCTATTTGTCAGGGATTTCAAGTTCCTGAGTTAGGTAAGTTTTCTTTTAATATCAGATATCGGGGGAATCCGTGCAGCGCAATTCTGATTCGTTTTAACGGAGCGGTATACGGCTATTTGAATCAATGCGTACATATGCCCAGGGCATTGGATTGTGAGGAAAGCAACATTTTTGATGAGTCTGGACGCTATTTGCAGTGTTCCATGCACAGTATTTGCTATGACCCGGTAAGCGGCGAATCGTTAAGTGAAATATGTGCAGGCAAAAAATTGACGGCATTGAAGGTCAGGGAAGAGGGGGGCTGTGTGTATTTGCTTGATAAAAGAGCCATTATGGAGACCAAACCAATTTTACCGAATAAAAAAGTGCATTATTAGGTCATGTAAAAATCAAAGGGTTTGGTCCTGTTTTTATGCAAATGCGTATTTGCATAAACGAAACCTGATGCAAATTATATGATCTGATCCTAAGGTTGCGATTAAACCGGTAACCGGTGGATTTGTGGGCGCGTCCTGCGGACCGGTCCGAGCAGAGCCGTGTGGATAAGTCATGGACAGCGTCCCTGCTGCCCACAACTTACCCACACTCTCAAACCTCGCGACGACGAAATCCACCGTTTAATAGCATCAATAGCAGGTTGAAGAGATTAATCTTAAAGACAGTAAATTCGAAAAAAAAGCCAAAATTTGCTTAAAGGATTAGTTTGGATTATTGACTACGACAGGGCTAATGGGTGACCCTAATTTTCGTCCCGGCACCAAAATGGATGTTAACAAAGATGGATTTCCTTGCGAAAAAACAATGGTGTCGTTAGTACCAAAATCGTTTCTTATTCGTAAGCACCATAAATAACATCCCGATATCTTATCGTTTCCACTTCTGCACTTAT
>SLIO01000462.1 GCA_007135635.1 Methylomicrobium sp.
CTCTTTTTCAAAAGGGGAGACCAAGTTACCAACGGGTTGAAAATACAGGTATCTGAATAATTACATTTTTATTGGTGGCTTTCGTCTACGCAAGCGTAGAAACAAGAAATAAGCTTCAACTCTCTACGCCCCTGCGCGAGAAAAAGAGCGTGATGCGGGTTAGCCGTTTTTAGCTTGATGCGTATGGCAACCGTCCATCATCAGATCGTTTCCTGGTTGCCCAGCCGGTTGACTTTGCGAGGCATGGGTCTAATCGTTAAGCGTAAAACCGACTTTAATAGTGACTTGCCAATGCGCCACTTTGCCTTGGTCGATATGCCCCCGGGTTTCAACGACTTCCAGCCAGCGCAAATCGTGCAGTGTTTTCGCCGCTTTTGCGACAGCATTTTCGATCGCGTCTTGTATGCTGACCGATGATGAGCCGGTCAATTCGATTTTTTTGTAAATATGATCAGACATGGTGTATTCCTCGCTGTTGATAAAGTTGGTCTAATTCTTCTAACCTTTGCGGCGTTCCGATATCCATCCAGAAACCGTTAAATTTTTCGCCCGACACTCTGTTCAGGTGCATGGCTTCCCGCAAAATCGGCGCTAGTTTGCGGACACCTTGCTGGTTTCCGGAAAATAAGGACGGATGATACAGTCCAATTCCGCTGAACGTATATTTTTCGGCGGCATGATCGCTTAACAGATCGCCGTCAAATCCGAAATCGCCTGAGGGGTGATGTTCGGGGTTGTTGACTAAAACCAAATGCGCAAGATCGATTTCGCGTTGTTTGAGCGTTTTAAATGGAAAATTCGTTGCGATATCGCCGTTTACGACTAGAAAGGGTTTATCGTCCAGCAAAGGCAAGGCACGGATAATGCCTCCTGCTGTTTCCAGCGGTGTTTCGCCCTCGTCCGAATAACCGATGGTAACGCCGAATCGACGGCCATCGCCCAGGTAGTCGATGATTTGGCTTCCCAGGTGCGCCACGTTTATTACAATATCGCTAAAACCTGCATCACGCAAATTCTCCAGCAAATGTACGATAAGCGGTTTAGTATCTACCATTAATAAAGGCTTAGGCTGACGGTCGGTTAAAGGGCGCATTCTTTCGCCGCGGCCCGCAGCTAGAATCATCGCTTTCATACGGTTCTCCGTAAAGCGGGTAGAACTTGTTGGTTCAGAAAGCCTGCAAATTCGGATAGTTCGGGATAGAGAGTGCAGTTTTTGGTAACATAATCCATCGTTCGTGGAATATCATTAAGATAAGCGGATTTTCCGTCTCGTAAGTGTAATCTCGCAAAAATACCGATAGCCTTTAGGTGACGCTGTAAGCCCATCAGGTCGAACCAACGTTTGAATTGCGCTTGGCTGCAGTCGATTATTCCATGTTGAAGAAGGCGCTGAAAATAACCGTTTCTCCAATGATCGATTTGCGCTTTCGGCCAACTGATATAGCAATCTTTCAGCAGCGAAACTAAATCGTAGGTGATCGGGCCTATTACCGCATCTTGGAAATCGATTATTCCAGGTTTGCCGTTGCCAAGGTCCATCAGGTTGCGTGAATGATAGTCTCGATGCGCGAAGGTTAAGGGTTGCTCTAAGGCCGATGTAATCAGCAATTCATTGACCCCGGTTCTGAGTGGCTCGGGGATTGGCGTATTCAAGTAGCGCATAGCAAACCATTCCTCGAAAATACCCAATTCTCTCATCAGCAGAGGTCGATCGTAATAGGGTATTTCGAGGTTGTCGAGCGCAATGTGCGTTTGTTGTTGAAACAAACTGTCGAGGGCGCGTTGATACAGGTGGTCCGCGTTCGATGGCTTAAGGCTGTCTAAATAGCAGGTTGTACCGAAGTCTTCGAGTAGCAAAAATCCGTGTGCGAGATTCGATTGAAAGATAGTCGGCACGTTGACCCCTGGAACGGACAAAAGCTTGGCGACCTTGATAAAAGCCTCGATATTTTCTTTGTCGGGTGGCGCGTCCATCACAATGTAAGTCGTCCCTTTTGTGTATATTCTGAAATAGCGGCGAAAACTGGCATCACTCGATGCCGGTTCAAATCGGTCAACAGCTAGCGACAGATCGTTCGATAGCCAATCGAGCATTAAAGCGGCTCGAGGGTCTTCGTTGTTCATAGTTGAATGGGATTCTTTAAGTTATATTGCTGAAGTAAATTAAGGTAGAATGTCTGCTCGGCATTTTATTCTATTTAAGCCTAATCAAGCCATACTTACTCCTAACTTACCTATGCACTGCCGCATCATTTTATTTTTTCTCTTATTGTTGAACGCGATTTGTTCTGAGGCGAATGAGCCTGCGTGGGATTGTGAACAAAATGGCAGTGGAGAATGGGTTTGCGGAGCCGATGTGCCGATTGCCAAAAGCCAAAAGCCGATCTCAGTTGCGGCTTCAGAGAGCGGTGAATCAGGGGGCGATTCGATCGTTATGCCACCGGACGATCCCAGCGCCGATAGGGTTGAGAATAATCCCCGAGAGGCTGATGGGAAAAATCAACCGCCGCAGGATGTTATTCAGATAGAGCCGCCGCGCAAAATCGCAAGAGCCAAGGGGTGGGATTGCGCTGCCGGAGAAGGGGATGAAACCTGGAATTGCAGTCTGACCGGTACCGATCCGAAAGGTAAGCCGCGTGTGATGCCGGATGAGAGGCGTAGCTTCAGCTTATTGTCGCCTGCTTTCGATCATGAGCAGGAGTTGAATTTCGATATTATGCACTCGCAATTGCCTTACGATCCATGGGAAAACTGCACGACTTCATTAGGCGCGCCGCCCGGATTTTTATCGACCAAAGATTTACGGGACGAGACGCCGATGGACGTCCGGGCAGATTACTCGGAAATTTTCGATAACGAAATTACCGGTTTTTTCGGAAATGTCGATATTGTCCGAGCCGATCAACGCATGGCGGCGGACACCATGCATTACGATACCGTATCGCAAACCCTCGATGCGCAAGGTCATGTCTATTACAGCGAAGACGCGCTTTCTTTATACAGCGACACGATGATGTTGAAACTGGCAAGCGATGAAGCCCGGTTGCGTAATACTTTGTTTATTTCGCCGACCACTCCGTTGAGAGGCCGTGCGCAGACCGTCTACAGAGATAGCAAAATATTATCTCGTTATAGTGATGTCGCTTTTACCAGTTGTAAGCCCGGCAATACCGATTGGGTTTTGCATGCCTCGGACTTAAAGCTGAACAAGGAAAGCGGCGAAGGTTCGGCTAAACATGCTTGGCTCGAGTTTAAAGGTGTTCCGATTATTTATACGCCTTATATCAGTTTTCCGCTCGATGATCGTCGCAAGTCCGGGTTTTTAGCACCGAATTTGTCCATTAATAACAGAAACGGCTACGATGTCGCTCTACCTTATTATTGGAATATTGCACCCAATTACGATCTGACCTTCCGTCCGAGGTATATGACGAGTAGAGGAATGCAGTGGGCTGGCGACTTTAGGCATTTGTCCGAAATGACCAACAGCCGCATGCAATTGGAAGTGTTGCCGGATGATCAAATACGTAATAAAACGCGATATCTCGCCGGTATTCAAAATACCACGACATTTTTGCCGAATTTGATTTCGACGATCGATGCAAGCTATGTCTCCGACGACGATTATTTCGACGATATGGGCAA
>SLIO01000123.1 GCA_007135635.1 Methylomicrobium sp.
GGTCATTGCGTTATTTGGGCTTGGATCTGCTTGAGCATGACATCCGCTTCGTCGAGGACAACTGGGAATCGCCGACGCTCGGCGCCTGGGGCTTGGGTTGGGAAGTCTGGCTGAACGGCATGGAAGTCACACAGTTTACTTATTTCCAACAAGTCGGCGGTCTCGAATGCAAACCGGTTACCGGCGAAATTACTTACGGCTTGGAACGCATCGCCATGTATTTGCAAGGCGTCAAAAGCGTTTACGATTTGGTTTGGACCAAAGGGCCTTTCGGCACGGTCAGCTATGGCGACGTTTTTCATCAAAACGAAGTCGAAATGTCCGCCTATAACTTCGAACATGCCAATGTCGAATTCTTATTCAATTGTTTCGACACTTACGAACAGGAATGCGAAAAATTGTTGGCGCAAGATTTGCCTTTACCGGCTTACGAAATGGTACTCAAGGCTTCTCATACTTTTAATTTACTGGATGCCCGCCGCGCAATCTCGGTTACCGAGCGGCAGCGTTATATCCTGCGCGTCAGGAATCTGGCTAAATCGGTCGCCGAATGTTATTACCAACGCCGCGAGTCGCTGGGCTTTCCGATGTTGGCCGCAAAGGAGGTGCAAGCATGAGCGACGCCAAACATTTATTGTTTGAACTGGGTTCCGAGGAATTGCCGCCTAAAACGCTGATAACGCTTAGTCGAGCCTTGCTCAACAATGTCCGGCAAGGACTGGATAATGCCGATTTAAGTTATTCCGGCATTAAAGGCTATGCCACGCCCAGACGTCTGGCGGTTTGGGTCGAAAACCTCGCGGTCGCGCAGCCCGATAAAATCGTCGAAAAACGCGGGCCGGCAGTGCAGGCTGCATTCGCCGCCGACGGTACGCCAAGCAAAGCCGCTCAGGGCTTTGCCGCCAGTTGCGGCACTACGGTCGACTGTTTGGAGCGTTTGAGCACGGACAAAGGCGAATGGTTGGTTTATCGTCAACAGGTCGAAGGCCAGGCCACCGAAAAGTTGATTCCCGAAATATTGCGTGCCAGCATTCATGCCTTGCCGATAGCCAAACGCATGCGCTGGGGCGATTATACGACCGAATTCGTTCGGCCCGTGCACTGGGCGGTGCTGTTGTTTGGCGATCAGGTCATTGAAACCGATATTCTCGGCCTGACTACGGGCAATCAAACATTTGGCCATCGTTTTCACGCGCCTACTGCGTTGATCGTCGATAGCGCGGGCCGATACCGGGATCTATTATTCGAATCCGGCAAAGTCATTGCCGACTTCGATGAACGCAAGCAAAAAATCCGTCTGGCAGCTGAGCAGGCTGCGCAATCGGTCGGCGGCACCGCACATATCGAAGAAGATTTGCTTGAAGAGGTCGCCGCGCTTAACGAATGGCCGGTCCCGGTCATCGGGCATTTCGATCCTCGCTATTTGGATTTACCGGCCGAAGTGTTGATCACGACGATGCAGACCAACCAAAAATATTTTCCGGTCAAGCAAGCCGACGGCAGTTTGTTGGCGCATTTCATCACGTTCAGTAACATCGAAAGCACACGTCCGGAATCGATACGCGAAGGCAACGAGCGCGTCATCACGCCGCGTCTGTCCGATGCCGAATTTTTCTGGAAACAGGACCGCAAGTTGCGTCTTGAAGACCGGGTCGATGCGCTGAAAAATATCGTCTTTCAAAAAACCTTGGGTAGCCTGGCCGATAAGACGCATCGAGTCAAACAACTGGCCGATTATATCGCCACGCAACTCGATGGTGACGCGAATCTGGCCAAACGTGCCGCCGTTCTTGCCAAGACCGACTTGTTGACCGAAATGGTGGGCGAGTTTCCCAATCTGCAAGGCATCATGGGCCGCTATTATGCATCGGCCGATAATGAACCGGCCGAAGTCGCCGTAGCGCTCGAGGAACAATATTTCCCCAAACAATCCGGTAGCGCCACAGCTAAAAGCGCAACCGGTCAAATCCTGTCATTTGCCGAAAAGATCGACACGCTGACCGGTATCTTCAGCGCAGGATTGATTCCGACCGGTGACAAAGACCCCTATGCACTGCGCCGCGCCGCGCTCGGCGTATTGAGAACAGCAATCGAACGCGAACTGCCGTTAAACTTGACCGCTTGCGTGGATTTTGCGATCGAACAAATCGAGCACGACTTCGACCGGAGCAAAACGCGCCAATTGGTGCTGGATTTCATTTACGATCGGCTCAAAGGCTATTGTTCAGACAAAGGCTTTTATCCCGACGAATTCGATGCAGTGATGGCCGTGTTGCCGGAAGAACCTTTGGATTTCATGCGCCGCCTGGAGGCCGTCAAAACTTTTCGGCAGCGTCCGGAAGCCGAAAGTCTGGCTGGCGCCAACAAAAGAATTCGCAATATTTTGAAAAAAACCGAAGCGCCGCACGACTTCGATAGCAATGCGCTGACTGAATCGGCTGAAATTGCATTGTTGCAAGCCGCACAGGCGTCCGCCGAGGGGATTATGCCGCTATTGCAACAACAGGACTATACTGCGGCGATGAACCGTCTGGCGCAATTGAAGGATGCCGTGGATGCTTTTTTCGATAACGTCATGGTGATGACCGATGATGTCGATCTTCGAAATAGCCGTCTCGGTCTGCTCAATATGCTGTCCGAGCAATTTTTGCAAATCGCCGATATTTCAAGGCTGCAATCGTAATTGGCAGTGAATGCCGCTCAAGCCGGGTTGCTCAATGTGCCGGCTTGAGCGGCTTTTAATTCTGCGTGAACTTTAGACGTATTCATTCATGACTCAGTCGACTTCAATCAATTATCAGCCATCCTTTCGCGTCTATCTCGGATCTTCCTTATTATTGCTGGGAATCATCGTATCGACGCTGTTGTTCGCTCCGATCATCTTGGTCTGCGTGGTTTTGCCGTTTTGGGTCCGCTATAAAATCGCAGGCGTTTGGATAAATTTGCTGCTATGGATGGTCGAAAAGACCTGCGGAATCCGTTATGAAGTGGAGGGTTTGGAGCATATCCAAGGCATCGATGCCGCAGTAGTACTCAGCAAGCATCAATCGGCATGGGAAACCGTGGCGCTAAGAAAAATTTTGCCTCCGCAAACTTCGGTGCTCAAGGAATCCTTGCTATGGCTGCCGGTTTGGGGTTGGGCGCTGGCAACCCTCAAGCCTATTGCTATCGATCGCAACAATCAACGCGAAGCATTGAAGATCTTGATCGATAAAGGCACGGAGTGTCTTAAGGAAGGCTTATGGGTCGTGGTTTTTCCGGAAGGAACACGAGCCGCTCCCGGAGAAAGAAAGAAATTTAATGCTGGCGGCGCAATACTCGCACAAAAATCAGGCTTTCCAGTCATTCCGATCGCCCATAATGCAGGCGAGTACTGGCCGCGTTATAGTTTCTTGAAATATCCGGGCGTTGTTCAGGTTAAAATCGGTCCACCAATCGAAACCCAACATCGTAAAGCCGGCGATATCAATGCCGATGGCGCGGTGAGCCTCACGGCCGACGGCGGAATCAGCACGGCCGGCGATGTGACGGCGGAAGCCGGCAACATTGAGGTCGGCGATCAGGTGACATTGACTGGTGATGTGGTGATGGATGCGTCTGACCGGATTCTCCTCGGTGCGGGTGTCGAGGGTCCGCATAAC
>SLIO01000247.1 GCA_007135635.1 Methylomicrobium sp.
TCCGAGCGGACCGGATGCAACAAAATAACCGTTGCTTCGGCCCTGTCCGCAGGTACATACCAAACAGCTATTTCGGCACCGGACTCGCTGTTTAACCTCGCATCGTAAACCGGAAAATCCAAATTCGGTTTGTCTATGTTACGATGGGTCGGTGCTATCAAAATACTGCCGGCTTGCCATGCCGCAACCGCGACGAAGACCAACCCCAAAATCAAGAACCATGCACACGTTCGCCAAAAGTTGAGTCGGCTCATTAAAAATCACCTGGAATCAAGGGGTCAGGGAATCAAGGGGTCAGGCCTTACATTTGACACCCAGTAAGAACAAAGCTGTCACTCAAGCACAAGATTGGGGTCATTTCTTGTATTTTACACTCAGATCTTTTTATCCTTGAACGAGTCGGAATTTGTGGCTTTCGGAATCTTGTATTAAACATTTTTAGGTCATATGTTAGATGCAAATGGTTTAAGTTTGGTTGGCGATGACTAGTCACTATAATGCCCTTTTTAGGTTGGTGAATAATTTGGTATGAGCTAAGCTTTAGCGTATGGAGCAATGAAACAGGCGGAAAAAGGAAGAGTGGATGTCAAATGTAAAAATTGACCCCATTTGGCATGATTGCAAGACTTGTTACTTTACTTGCTGGATCAGTATCTGGTTTCGTTGATCCGCCACCTTAGCCAACGAGTGCGAGGGGTGGTTAGGGTGCAGGCACTCGCCTGACAGGGCGCCGTATATCGAAAAATTAGATAAAGGGTCTATATCTACGAACTTTCACAGTAACAAACTTGGGTGGGGCTGCCCGTTTCCTTTTGTCGTTTTTTGATCGTTTGTGACTTGTCTTTTCGATTTTTACATGAGTACGCTTACCAATCGAGAAAATCTGTTTGATTTTTCTCGTAGATACGAAGCGTAGCTTTGCCGGTATTTTTTCTGACCGCAGTGGGGCGGATTTGACGTTTTAATTTATAGGTGCAGGGTATGAAAACTTATATTTTAACCAGTTTTGCGATGGCTAACCACGGTGCTAATTTTGCGCATTGGTTGCGAGATCGTTTGATGAAGCATTACCAGTTGAATCATGTGAATGCGGTGTACGTGGATTCGGTAGTCGCGCGTTCTGGGAATACCCTGCATGCCATGTCGTTTGATATGGGGGCGCAGGCACCGAACGGCGTCGCGCGTGTGTTTCCGGATATGCGTCCTCACATGAAATCCGAAACCGGCGCGAATCCTATTGGAGCGATGCGTTCTGACTGGGATGAACTGTATACTCGAGCGATGTCAGAAGCGGATGTCATGTTGTTTGCTTATACCGTTGAATACGATCAAAGCCAATGGTGCATGCAGGAATGGCAACAGTTTCATGCGGAGAATGTGCGTCGCCGTAATGCGAAACTACCGATACTCCGCGGAGTGGTATTGCAGTTTCACAATGCCAATAATTTGATCGACATCAATCAAACGCATATCTCGCGGGTTCCAGTGGTAAAAACCGATGGTGGATGCCAAGGGTTGGCGTGGGATAAGGGGGATTTTATTTTGAATCCGTCGGATTTCAGTCGAGTGACTGCGGCAATTGGAAAATTGTAAGCACGAGAGAAAAAAGGGCGCTTGAATACGGCCCCTTTCTTTTTTTAACACCCGGTTAACTCGACGTGTTAGTATCCTGTCAAGAGAGTCAAGGAACCGCCACAAAGCTTAATGCTTATGGAGGTTAATTTGTGCATATTCCTTAACGATGCTTAGCGTATTGCGTCAATAATTTATCCAATTGATTGGCAAAGTTTTTTCGGTCGTTTTGATTGAGGGGCGCAGGTCCTTCGGTTTGGATACCGCTGGACCGCAAAGTATCCATGAAATCTCTCATGTTCAGCAGCGATCGAATATTCTCACTCGTATATAATTCGCCACGCGGATTCAATGCCTTGGCGCCTTTGTCGATCGATTCCGCTGCCAAGGGAATATCGCCGGTGATGACAAGGTCGCCCGGAGCGAGTTTTTTGACGATTTCATTGTCGGCAACATCGAAACCCTTCGACACCCGAAGGAAAGCGATATAACGCGACGGCGGCACACTCACCGAATGATTGGCGACCAGGGTCAATTGCGTCTTGGTTCGCTCGGCCGCCTTGAATAAAATCTCTTTGATTACCACCGGACATGCATCGGCATCCACCCATATTTTCATATTGCAACTCTGTAAGTTATGTGAGCCGAATGTATTGGCTAGTCGCTAATGATTTTCTAGGATGAAAAGGTCAACGTCAAATTATTTCGAGATCAACGGTTTTTTGCGGACCTTCATGACTTTTATCAATGAATTTTTGCTAAGTAGCGTCCCTAAGGAGTATAAAAGAGTAAAAAAGAAGTAATTCGGCTTAAAATCGGTTTGGATTGGTACTGACCAAGCCTAGGGTCGAGATTGACAGAACACAATGAATTTTAATTATTCTTCACAAAACCCTTGAATCGCTGCGTAAATCCAAGCAAGCTAAAACCCTCGCTCAAAGCCCCATGCTATCCGAACATTTCGACCCGATAACAACCGATTGTCGCCAAGGCATCAATTTAATCGAGGCCAGCGCCGGTACCGGCAAGACCTATGCAATCGCAATGCTGGCGCTGCGCTTTGTCGTCGAACTCGACATGAAAATCGAGGAGTTATTGGTGGTGACTTTTACGAAGGCCGCCACCGAGGAGTTGAAAGAACGGATCAGGCTCAGGCTCAATGAGGCTAAGCAGGCCGCAAACGGAAAAACCGAAAACATTGACGACGCGATTATCAAATGGCTAAACCGGCTCGAAATCGACCGCGACCTGATCAAGAAAAGACTGCAGTTGGCGCTGCTCGATATCGATCAAGCGGCCGTGTTTACAATTCACGGTTTTTGCCAGCGAGTTTTAAAAGAGCATGCATTGGAAAGCGGCCAGCTTTTCGATTCCGAATTAATGGCCGATGTAGCGGCCCTCAAACAAGCCTGTGCAGACGATTTCTGGCGTGGCCAAATTTATCAAAGAGCCCCCTGGGAAGCTGCTTTGTTGACCATAAGCTATCCGACCCCGGATGCATTATTGGCCGGCATCGATCGTATTTCGCTCGACATCAAGATTTTTCCGGAGTATCGAGACCCGAACGAAGCATTAGCCGTCTGCCAAGAACAGGCAGAGCAAGCGAGAATGCATCTCGACAAGGCTGTGCAAACGCTGCTGGATCACTTTGATGAGGGCGTCTTCAAATCGTCTTATACCGACAGTTTCGAACATCACCTGCAAGCGTTACGCGCATGGCTGCACCGCGAAACGCTGCAAGTTCCTGGCCCCGCGGCCTTTTCCTGCGTGACGACAACCGGCCTGATAGATGGCTTGAACGGTAACAAGTTTAAAAAAACCAAAACGCAAACCGGCGAACAGCGCAAGCTCGAGTATCTGGCAACACTGAAGATTGACACCACGCCTTTCGAAGCCTTGGCCGACTCGATCGACCGAATCGGCCTGGTTTTTCGCCGGGCGCTGTTAGAACATATCCGTGTAGAATTGGACAGGCAGATGCTGCAACTCAATGTCTTGTCGTTCGACGATTTGATTAGCCGGCTTGCCAACGCTTTGCAGGATGATCGAGGCGCATTGTTGGTTGCCGAATTGAGACAACGCTTTAAGGTTGCCTTGATCGATGAATTTCAGGATACCGATCAAAACCAGTGGTTTATATTTTCAACGTTGTTCGGCTTGGCTGCGCATTATCTTTATTTGATCGGCGATCCCAAGCAAGCGATTTATAAATTTCGCGGCGCCGATATATTTTCCTACCTAGCCGCGCAGCAACAGGCGCATCACCGCTTTACACTCGGTACGAATTGGCGCTCGCAGCCGACCTTGGTTGAAGCGGTCAATGCCGTGTTCAGCCGCGAACGCGCCTTTTTCCTCGAACAATTGCATTTTTACCCGGTCGTGGGGGCACCCGCCAATGCGTCTAAAACATTAAGTTTTGCTAACCGGACGCTCGCGCCGATGATGCTTTGGCAATTGCCGGAAAGCGACAAAGGCCACTGGAGCGCGGGTAAGGCTGGCGAATGCATTCAAGCCGAAGTCGTTAACGAAATCGTCGAGTTGCTTACTGAAGCCTATCTTTTGACAGGCACCGGAGAACGCGTCCAGCCGGGCGATATCGCGATACTAGTCAGAACCAACCGTCAGGCTGCGGAATATCAAGCCGCATTGCGTGAAGCCGGAGTTCCGTCGGTATTGAACAGCACCGAATCGGTATTCGCGACTGCGGAAGCGGACGATCTGTTTTGTTTGCTGCAAGCCATTGCCCACCCCGGCGACACGGTGCTACTGAAGCAGGCCTTGACGCTCGATTGGTTCGGATTGGATGGGCAGGCTTTATATTGCATCTTGAATCAAGAAGCGGCCTTGGATGCCTGGCTGACACATTTTTTAAATTATTATCAGCACTGGCAAAATCAAGGACTGATGGCGATGATGCAGCGCTTGCTCGACCAGGAACAGGTATGCCTGCAACTATCGGCTACCCAGCTTGCAGAACGCCGCTTGACCAATCTGTATCATCTGATCGAGTTAGTCCAGCAAGCCGCCGTTGACGAGCATTTAGGCATCGGAAAAACGCTGGACTGGTTACGCGCGCGAATCGTCGATGCGGCGGCTGGCAAAGGCAGCCTTGAAGAACAATGCATGCGCTTGGAAAGCGATCATGAAGCGGTCAAAATCGTTACGATGCACCGGTCCAAGGGGCTTGAGTATAATATCGTATTCTGCCCATCGTTATGGCAACGCAGCAGGCGGCTCTACGACGGCAAGTCCTTGATTCAATGCCACGAGCAAGGGCGCATCGTCGCCGACTTGGGCTCGGACGATTACGAACGACGCCGCGCGCAAGCGATCGACGAAGAACTGGCCGAGGATTTGCGCGTATGTTATGTCGCGCTGACCCGAGCCAAATATCGCTGCTATCTTGCTTGGGCCGATGTTCGAAGCAAGGAGATACCGAATCAATCGGCGCTGGCCTGGTTGCTCGACTTCACGAAATGCGATTTTGCCGCCCAACAATCCGTCCTGAACGAATTTTGTCATCGCAATCCGAAGGCTTTCGAATACCGTTTACTGGACGCGCCGGCGATTTACGACGGCCGCTATGAAAAACCTATTACAGACACCCAATTATCGGCAAGATCGCGGCAACGCACGCTACGTAGCGACTGGCAAATGAGCAGTTACACGGCGCTGTCGGCCTTGAGCCTGCAAGACGCACCGGAATTGCCGCAAGACAAGGCCCGAGAGTCAGCCGCTATCGATGCCGAAACCGGTCTGCCGGCGTCCGGCATTCGGGATGAGGCATTGCCGAAAGGCGCTCATACCGGGAATGTCGTGCATGACTTACTGGAGCATATCGAATTCGATTATTTGGCCGGCGAGCCGGACATTGCCGAGCTGCGTGATCAAGCTTGCCGGCGCTACGGTTTGCAAACGGATGTCCCTGAGGCCATCGACCGGCTGTTGCAGTCCGTGGTTAAAACGCCGTTGGCCGAAGATGACACGGCTTTCAGACTGATGAATATCGCTGATCGGAAATGCTTGAAGGAAATGCCGTTTTATCTTGCGATGCAGCCGATGAACGCCGCAAAAATCAATGCTATCTTAGCAGGCTCGCCGGTTTTTCAGGCGCTGAACAGCAAGCAAATGTGCGGTTATTTAACTGGGTTTATCGATCTAATTTGCGAATACGGCGGCCAGTATTACGTCATCGATTATAAAACCAACAGCCTGTCTGACTATCGGTCCGAGAGCTTGACCGAGGCGATGCGCGAACATAATTACGGACTACAATATTGGCTTTATACGCTAGTGCTGCATCGTTATCTGAGGCAACGATTGCCCGATTACGATTACGAAAAGCATTTCGGCGGGGTGTTGTATTTATTCGTACGCGGCATGCAGCCCGAACAGCCGATGAGCGGTGTTTATCGGGATAGACCGGATTTACAGCGTATCGAAGCCTTATCCGGGGTTTTTAACGGAACGGGGATTTAATAACGCCGATATATGGAGAGCATGAGCCTATAAAAGCATTTTGTCCACGAAATATAAAAAAGCCGAAAGCAGTCGCCCATTCGGCTTTTTATGATCGCCAGTCCTCATGCGGGGCGGGTTATTCAACCCGTCTCGAACGTTTTGATTTGCTTTAGCTATGGTCGAAAAGTTTAGGACGGAGTTGCAAACCCCGTCCTGCCAAAGTTTTTTTGTTATTCGCCAATCTACGATTCAATTACGATTCATTGCTGCGAATTTCGGCTATCGCTTGAGAACGGCTCAAAGGTTGAATCTCTACAAAACCAACGCCCTGCTTTTGAATACCGACTTCCTTGGCGGCCGCATAGGACAGATCCAACTCTCTTTTACCGTGATAAGGTCCTCGGTCGGTGATTTGTACGACAACCGATTTATGGCTTTTGGGATTGGTGACTTTCACGTAGGATAACAAAGGCAGCGTTTTATGAGCGGCGGTCATCGCATACATATCGAATTTACGTCCGCTCGCGGTTTTTTTGCCGTGAAATTTAGGACCGTACCAAGAAGCTCGACCCAATCGTCCTTTCGTAGGTTTACCGGCGGTTTTACCCGAAACCAGCTTGGTTTTATGCTGATCGGATGCCTCAACTGTCTTTACAGGATGAGTCAATAGACTGCCCATCATAAACACAGAACTTGCCAAAATGATTTTATTCATAATGTAAAGCCTTATTATTTAACAACAACTTGATTCTACCCTTGTAAATATTAAGCTAAGCTTAAACCATAGAGATCAAAACCGGTATTTAGATTTATTATCGCTATGCCAAAAGTTATTGAGACACGATCCTATATGGGCTGCTTTCATTTTGCTCGGAAAGTTTTAAAGCGCCTTATTTGATTATTTTTACGGCAACAAGCGCCGACACTTATCTGACAAAATGACAATAGAATCGACTTTTACTCGCCTAGACTTTGCTTTCTCGCGGTTTTTGGGCCAGCGTAGTGCCTTGACCGGGGCCGCACAAGACCGTTTCGAAAAAGTGGTCGCTCGGCTTTCCTTCGAACAAAATCAAGGGCATAGCTGTATTCGTCTCGATACTAAAGCCCGTGAGATCGTCTTGGCGTCGGGCATGGCGTCTCAGGCTGATACCTCGCCGTTAATACTGGAAGGCGACCGACTTTATCTGCAACGCTACTGGGCGTATGAACAAAATTTGGCCCGTCGGATCGGTGCAATGACCCGGGACGATGTTCCTGCTGTCGACGTTGATGCCTCATTGGGACGCTACTTCCCGACCTCCGCAGAAGAAATCGACTGGCAGCGCGAAGCGGCCAAAACGGCGATCAACCAAGTCTTCTGTATTATTACCGGTGGTCCCGGAACCGGCAAAACCACGACCGTTGTCAAAATTCTGGCCTTGTTGCAGGAGTTGGCTGAGCGCCCTTTATTCATAGCTCTGGCCGCGCCGACCGGAAAAGCCGCGATGCGCTTGCAGGAATCGATTGGCAACAGTAAGAGCGCCCTGCCTTGCTCGGAAACGGTTAAGCAATCAATTCCTGAATCGGTTACGACGCTGCACCGTTTATTAGGCTCTCGTCCGCCTTCGCCATATTTCCGGCATAACGCCGAAAACCCCTTGCCTTTCGATTTGGTTGTGGTTGACGAAGCCTCGATGGTGGATTTAGCGCTGATGAGCAAAATGGTCGATGCGCTCAAACCCAGTGCCCGTTTGATCTTACTCGGCGATAAGGATCAATTGGCATCGGTCGAATCGGGCGCGGTTTTGGCCGACTTGACCGCAGCGTTGCCGGATCATACCGTCGAACTAAAAAGAGCGCACCGCTTCGATGCGACGATCAAAGATTTGGCCGAAGCAGTCAATTTACAGCAACCTGAAGCGGCTTGGTCGGCATTGCAGGCAGGCAATGAAAACATTGGATTATTGAATCAAGAAGTAATCGCCTATATTGTCGGACAGCGCCTCGATTACATAAGCGCGATCGAGAGTCCATACGATACCGGGCACATTTTTAATGTCTTCAGACGCTTTCAAGTGCTCTGTGCGAACCGAGCCGGCAAAAATAGCGTCGCCGATATCAATAACCAAGTTGAACGCCGACTAGCCTCAGCGGGTCATATCAACCCTACCGGGACTTGGTATCATGGACGCCCTGTCATGATCACGCAAAACGATGCCGCGCTGCATCTTTATAATGGTGATATCGGCCTGTGTCTGAAAGACACTGAGCAAAACGGTAAATTGATGGTGTTTTTCCAACGCCCCGACGGTAGCATCAAAAAATGCCTGCCGGCTCGATTGCCGCATTGCGAAACCGTATACGCAATGACGATCCATAAAAGCCAGGGTTCGGAATTCAACGAAATTCTAATCGCTCTTCCGGATCAACATAATCCGGTGTTGACCAAAGAATTGCTTTATACCGCGATTACCCGAGCCCGGAAATCGGTCAAAATACTGGCCGATCAAAAGGTTTTCAACGAAACCGTGCTACGTAAAATCGAACGCTTCGGGGGCTTGGCGCAAAAACTGACGTGCACCGTCGATTAATGAAACAAGGATGACGCTGATGTAACGGATAATTTTGGGCGCCAAAAGTATTTCTTTATTTCTTTATCGTAACGATTCACTCCCCTGCTTTTACAAAGAGGAGTTAAGAGATATTGTTTAAACAAAACCTACCATAATCCCTTTTTCAAAGAAAAAGCCCGACTACCAACTTAGCTTTAATACAGGGAGCTGAACAATGATCTCTTTATCGGCGTTGATCAGTGTTATTCGCGTGCTATTTTCTTTAACCCTTGAACAACCCTGATGGAATTACTAAACCAACTCCCCGTACCGATTCTGTTAATGATCGGATTTCTCGTCGGCATCGTATTAATGCTGCTATTGAACCTTCGAGAAAAAAAAAGCAGTCAGCAAATGCTTACCCGTCTTGCCGTCGCCGAGGAAAAACTTAAAGTTCTCGATGCCAAGGAAAGCGAATGCGATCATTTACAGCAACAGTTGCTCAAAACTAAAACTGCGAATGCCGACCTGCATGCCCGGCTCGAAGAACAGGGCAAAAGCGCTTCGGAAAAACTGCAATTGCTGCAGCAAGCCGAACAACAACTCAAAGTTCAATTTGAAAATCTGGCCGCCAAGATTTTCGAAGAACGCGGCAAACAATTCACCGAGCACAATAAAACCGCACTCGATTTTATTGTTGCCCCGCTTCGGCAGCAGCTCGGCGATTTCAAGACCCGCATCGAGAACATCTACGACAACGAAACTAAGGATCGTATTTCACTTCGACAGGAAATCGTCTCGCTGCGCCGCGATACCGAAAAAATGAACCAGGAGGCATTGAATCTGACCCGTGCGCTGAAAGGCAGTAAAAAGACGCAAGGCAACTGGGGTGAAATGATTCTCGAAACTGTGCTGGAACAGTCCGGTTTGCGTAAAGGCATCGAATACGAAACGCAAGGCGCGTTCCGGGATCATGACAGCCGCCTGTTCAAACCCGATGTGATCGTTCGCTTGCCGGAGAACAAGGATGTCGTGATTGACTCGAAAGTATCGCTTCTGGCCTACGAAAAATTTTGTTCCACCGAGGACGATCAAGAGCGCGAAACGGCACTCAAAGCCCATGTGCAAGCCGTTCGCGAACACATCAAAGGCCTGAGTAACAAGGACTATTCCGACCTGAAAGGCTTACGTTCGCTCGATTTCGTACTGTTGTTTATGCCGATCGAGCCTGCGTTCATGGCTGCATTCCAGGCCGATGAAAAACTGTTCAACGATGCCTTCGAACACAAAATCGTCGTAGTGACGCCGACTACGCTGCTGGCGACGCTACGGACCATTGACAACATTTGGCGTTACGAACGGCAGAACGAGAACGCCCGAGCGATTGCCGACAAAGCCGGCGCGCTGTACGATAAAATCCGAGGCTTTGTCGAAGACTTCGAAAAACTCGGCAGACAGCTCGCAACGGTCGGGCAAACTTACGACGGTATCATGAATAAATTGACGACCGGAAATGGCAACCTAATCCGGCAGGCCGGTAGCTTCGTCGATCTCGGTGTAAAAGTGAAAAAGGAATTTCCGAAGTCGATTGCCGATCGAGCGGGCATAGAGCAGGCGGATGAATCATAGGCATCAAATCTAAAGACTTCCGAATATTTGCTGATCGATCAGGTCGCACAGGCAATGACTAATCAATAAGTGTGTTTCTTGGATTCGACTGTCGTTATTGGACGGAATCCGGATTTCAATATCCGAGGTATTCAGAATCGGTGCGAGCATGCCGCCATCATGTCCGGTCAATGCGATCACCGCTATATTTTTGTCGTGTGCGGCCGTAACGGCTTTGAGAATATTGGCCGGGTTGCCGTTACTGGAGAAGACCAGCAAGATATCCTCACTTTGGCCAAGTGCCTTGACTTGCTTGGCAAAAATATCGTCGAAATGATAATCTGCAGCAATTGAAGTGATCACGGCGGTGTCGGTGGTTAATGCAATCGCCGGCAAGGCTGGGCGTTCGCGTTCGAAGCGGTTGAGCATTGCCGCCGAAAACTGTCCGGCATTTGCGGCACAAGCGCCGTTGCCGCAGACTAGAATTTTGTTGTCATTTAATATCGCCGAGACCAGTTTTTGTGACGCAAACTCGATTGTTTCGCCGAGACCGGTCAGGGTATCTTGCAAGGTTTGCAGGCTTTCGTTGAAGTGCAGAGTAATTCGTTCTTGTAACATGATGGAAGTAGTCAAGTTAAAAAGGCGTTTTTTATCCAATTGATACTGGCGTCGCCTGAGACGGCAACAACATCGAAACGTATCGGGCAGGGCGATGGGTGTTGCGATAAGTAAAACCGCGTGGCGGCAATGATGCGCGATTGTTTTCGCGGGGTGACACTTTCCAAAGCGCTTCCGTATCGATCTGATTTGCGGTAGCGGACTTCGATAATTACCAGTGACTCGCCGTCTTTCATGATCAAATCCAGTTCTCCCAAGCGGCAGCGAAAATTGCGAGTAACCGGTTGCAGCCCTTGTTCGATCAGAAAACAGTGAACTTGCTCCTCGGCCGAGTCGCCGCTGGTCAGGTGTTTGGCTTTGAATGGATTTAACAAACGCTGTCCTCGATGATTCTTTTAATACGGTTCGTCGTTCGGAGCGGCGATGCTTTGGTGGCCTTCGGACGCGCTTTGGACAAAGCCGATGACTTTTGGCACTCCTTGATTGAATTTGGCGCAGACCAAATTTCTTTTGATTCGGCCGTCCCTCGTCAACAACAAGTTGCCGGTCGCGCCATGATATTGGACGCTGCTCAGCTTGCCAAGGTGCGGTACCAGGTTGTAGGCATCGATACCCATTGCCATTAAGCGTAAATAAACGCTGGGGAATTGTTGCCAAGTGCTGCGTAAGGAATTGATACTCAATTCGCCTTGGTAAACATTGTCGAATAGCCAAGGGATATCGCAAAACGTGATTGTGTTCAAGTCCATGTCCAGTTGAGGATTGGGCAGGCCGCTATAGACATGCGGCGTGGCATAAACCGGGAGATGCTGGGCATGAAAAAAACTCAATTGCGGATTGATTGAACGCGCCGCAGTTTCATAGGCATTCAGAAAAATGACGTCGGCATCGCGGCGGATTCTCGGGACGAAAACGGCCGTTGGCAGGAATTGGCGGATTTGTTGATAGCGCTGATTGCTTTCATCCAAGTTTAATAATTTTTTAATAGGCTCGGAAAAGTCGGTTTGATTCGATCGATAGGTCTGAGTTTCCAACAGGTTTGCGTCGGCTTTGTTCCAAAAATCCCGGATATATTCGCCGATTCTCGAGCCTTGTTCGGTATCGGGTATCAATAACAAGGCGTTTTGCCGGCCGTCGAACCAGGCTAAGTTGGCGATTTGCTCGGCATCGTCGATCGGGCTGAGTCCGAATTGGTAAAGATTGGCTTTGGTTATTTCCGGAACATGATTTAATGCGAGAACGGGAATGCTCAAATCGGATGATGTGGCTAGGCTTTCAATGTCGGGTTTGCTGAGCGGACCGATGACCATTTCAGCACCCTCGGCAATAGCCTGATGATAAAGTACCGGTAGCGCGTTTTGATCGCTGTCGTAAAAACGAAGATCGGGTTTGGTTTCATTGCGATCCTGATAATAGGCAGCCATGATGCCCTCGCGAATCGCTTTTCCGGCACGTGAGATCGGGCCGGTTTCGGGTAAAAATACGGCGATTTTTCCCGGTTGCTTAAAGGCGTGCGTGGATTGAGCCAAGTAGTCCTGTAAAAATGCAGAGTCAGCGGGGTGTTGAGGATAGTTTTGTCGCCATTGATCCAGAACGATATCTAGTTGAGCGCGATTATGTTGATGGGTTTTGAGTAATTGCGCCAATGCCATCCAGCCGGTTAAGCCTCCGGTGCTTTGGGCTAGGCCTTGTTCCAGCGAGGTAACAGGCAAGAGACTCAAGGTTTCGAGAATCGCTGCGTGATTGGTGGTTTGTTGAGCGGGAGGCAGCAAATGCCCTAAATCAACTCTCGATGCCGCGCTTTTTTGCAATTCGCCGGTCAACGAATAAGCGAAGGCGCGGGATTGATGGAATTTTATTTGATCGGAACGCGACAGTTGCAGGGGTTTGACTAGATTTAGCCTGGCGCTAGCTTGTTCCGCATCGCCGAAGCTAAGATCGATTTGCGCATAATAAAGATTAAGCTGGTTGCGTTGTAACAAAGTAAGGTTGTCCGGATTGATCGCGTCGGCATAGCGTTTAGCGGTATCGCTATCGCCGGCTTGGATTAAAGATTCGATCGTAAACAAGCGCAGTTGGTCTTGAAATTCGGATTGTTCGTCGGCGATGCGCTGATAGACTTGCGCGGCCTTGGCAGGCTGGCCTTGGTCCATGTAGGCTTTGGCCGTGTGGGCTTCCGCCGGGAGTGCCGGTTCCCGGTCTTGGGATGGCATGCACCCTGCGAGAAAAGTGCAAAGCAGCAAAAATTTTGAATGAAAATGGCGACTCATAGAAGTGCATACCTTTAAAATAGATCGGTTTAATCAGATGAGAGGACCTAATGTCTAGTCAATGCGGCAAATTATACGTGGTTGCCACGCCGATAGGTAATTTAGCGGATTTTAGTTTCAGGGCCGTCGACGTGTTAAAGGCGGTCGATTTGATTGCCGCCGAAGATACCCGGCATGTCAGAATGCTATTACAGCATTACGCTATTGCCAACCGCTTAGTCTCATTTCATCAGCATAATGAAGAAACGGCTTCGGCCGGGTTGCTTGATAAAATTCGCGGAGGGCTCGATATTGCACTGGTATCGGATGCAGGTACACCGCTGCTAAGCGATCCGGGGATGCCATTGGTGCGCATGGCCAAAGATGCCGGCATTGAGGTTTCGCCGATTCCGGGTGCTTGCGCGTTGATTGCGGCTTTGTCGGCGGCGGGCTTACCGGTGAGCCGTTTTATTTTCGAAGGTTTCTTGCCGCGGACTTCGTCAGCGCGTAAGACATTTTTTAAAGAGCGGTTGAATTGCGAATCGACCTGGGTTTTTTATGAGTCCAGCCATCGAATTTTAGATGCGTTAAAAGA
>SLIO01000115.1 GCA_007135635.1 Methylomicrobium sp.
CCGCTAACCGCTAACCGCTAACCGCTAACCGCTAACCGCTAACCGCTAACCGCTAACCGCTAACCGCTAACCGCTAACCGCTAACCGCTAACCGCTAACCGCTAACCGCTAACCGCTAACCAACCTTAGCCAGCTCCGTTGCCGCAGGATAATCGATCTTACCGCTCGCTAAAACCGGCACCTTATCGACAATCATTATCTTTTTCGGTAAAGCGATTTTAGCGACGCCTTCGGCTACCGCTTCCAAATCGTGGGCCGATGCCGATTTTTGCGTGGTCAGCAAAATAATCTGCTCGCCTTTTTTCTCGTCGGGCAGAGTGACTGCAGCATGAAGCGCATCCGGCCAAGCCTTGGTCGCTAATTGTTCGACTACAGTCAATGAAATCATTTCGCCAGCGATTTTGGCGAATCGTTTACTGCGTCCTTTGATCGTAATAAAACCCTCATCGTCGACATCGACGATATCGCCGGTATCGTACCAGCCTTCGCCGTAAATCGATTTTGGCGGCACCAATTGACCGGGGTTTTTCGCCAGCAAATAACCTTGCATGATGTTAGGGCCTTTGACATGCAACTGCCCACCTTGCTCGATACCCGGTATCGGCTCTAGCTTGTATTCCATTTTCGGCATGAAACGTCCTACCGTGCCGGCCTTGAATTCCATCGGCGTATTGACCGAAGTCACCGGAGCGGTTTCAGTGGCGCCGTAGCCTTCGAGAATCCGGATGCCGAATTTTTCTGACCAGATTTGCCGCGTGCTTTCCTGCAGTTTTTCGGCGCCAGCCACGACGTAGCGCATGTTGTAAAAATCATAGGCATGGGCTTTTTTCGCATAGGCGGCTAAAAACGTATTGGTGCCGAACATGATCGTCGCATTGATTTCGTAAGCCATCTCAGGAACGATTGCATAATGCAGCGGCGACGGATAAAAGAAGGTTGTCATGCCGTTCAATATCGGCAACATCGTGCCGACGGTAAAACCGAACGAATGGAACATCGGCAGAAAATTAAGCACAACATCTTGGGCGTTAAAATTGATGCGCGCTTCCAGTTGCTTGTGATTGGCCAGAATGTTGGCGTGTGACAACACGACGCCTTTTGGCGTCCCTTCCGAGCCCGACGTAAATAAAATCACCGCCGGATCGTCATGGCTGAACTCGGTGTGCTTATACCAGATATTAGCGGTTTTGCATTTAATCAAGCCGGCTAGCTTACTTAGCGGAGTTATTTGCTGAGCCAAGTCTTCGAGATAAAACAGATCGACCTGTTGGCTTAATCGATCGGCATCATCTTGCAGTCTTGCCAGTTCGATAAAACGGCGGGAAGTCAGCACGGTTTTGATTTTGGCAGTGGAGCAGGCCGATAGCATGCCGGCCGAGCCGGTCGAAAAATTTAGCATCGCCGGTGTGCGGCCGTAAAGCTGCAGACTTAAAATCGTGCATAACGTTTTAGTCGAATTCGGTAACATAACACCGACATTTTCCCCTGTTGAGGTGATTTTTTTAAACACGCTACCCAGACACAGCGTGGCCGTTATCAATCGGTCGTAGGATAATGGCTTGCGTTCGAGGTCCTCGGAGACTGTGTGTTTACCGCCGTGAATACGGCGCGCTTCGAGCAAGGCGGAAAAAATGCTTTGTTGATAATGGCTCGTTGCGAACATCATTTCTGCCATGATGTCGGCGAGAACTCGTCCGCAAAATTGACGGCGATGGCGGCCTCGCAAGTCGTCAGGTGCTTTTATCGTAGTGGGGGGCAGAATTTGTATCGTAATCTTCGGGAAAAGGCGCAGTCTTACGATGTTACGCAATTTCGAGAAATGCGTGTATTCGGCGCCTTTAATCCTAATCGGTAAAACGGCTGCCTGCGATTTGTCGGCGACCATGCCTGGGCCGTCGTATATCTTCATGACCGAGCCGGTCACTGTGATGCGGCCCTCGGGAAAAATCACCGTTTTAGTGGGACTCTTTAAATGATTGATTAGCTCTTTTAGCGACATCGGATGGGTCGGGTCCATCGGAAACACTCTCGACAACTTCAAGAACGGTTTTAGCCACCAGCGCTCGGATATTTGCGTATTGATCGCGAAGGTAATATCGTCCGGTAAAAAAACACCGAGCAATAATGGGTCGAGAAACGAGGTGTGATTGGAAATGATCATTACGCGGGGGCCGGCTTTATAATAGTTATCGAGGCCTTTAAGTTCGACCTTGAAGATAAAAGTCAGTAGCCGATGCAAAAATGGTTTCAACATGATGCGCTTCCTCAAGCATTGTTATTTTTTAATAGACAATAAAAATAGCATATTGTCCAATCAAAATGCTCCGGATTATAGCAAGGAGCTATTCTCTTTCATTTCCGGCGATTAATTCAAACATGGGAAAAATCAAACCGACAGCGCTATAATGGCCCGATGAAAAATCATTTGCCGGTCCCAGTCTTTCGTCAATGAAAATACTCAAAATAAAATTTAGAAATATCAATTCGTTGGAAGGCGATAATCAGGTCGATTTCAGGGAGGCGCCATTCAGCGATTCCGGTTTATTCGCGATCACAGGGCCGAACGGGTCGGGTAAATCCAGTATTCTCGATGCCATCACCTTAGGTCTCTACGGGGAGACTTTTCGTTTCGATCGGCCGGCTGTGCATGTCATGACCAAACGCACGGCGGAAAGCTTTTCCGAAGTCGATTTTGCGGTCGGTGAAAATCTGTACCGTTCGACTTGGAAAGTACAACGCGAACGGCAAGATCCGAACGGACGTTTGCAATCGCCGCAAATGCTGCTGATAAGAATCGAAGACGATCGCGAACAATTGCTGGCCGAAACGCCCAATGCGGTTTGTCAAAAAATCGCAGAAATCACCGGCATGAATTTCCGCAATTTCACCCGCTCTATCATGCTCGCGCAAGGCGACTTTGCAGCGTTTTTGAATGCGTTGGATAACGAGCGCCTGGATATACTCGAAAAAATCATCAGTAGCGACATCTACGCCGATTACAAAAACGCAGTAATCGCCAAAGCCGATGAAGAACAAGCGTTACTGGCTTCGCTCAAACAAGACATCGATGCATTGGATATGCTCGAGCCGGCCAAACAAGAGGCCTTCGAACACGACTTGGCAGATTTCAAAGATCAAATAAGCGAGTTTCGCGGACAGCGCGACGAACTCAAGCAGCAGCAAGTTTGGTTGCAAAATATCGAAACGCTGGAAAAACGGATTATCGCGTTAACCCAGCAGCAAGAAAAAGCGCAGACCCAAGCCGAACAAACCCAGCAACAATTAACCCGAATTGCCGAAAATCCGGAAGCCCTGTCTTTTAAAGAGGCCGCGGATGAACTCGAGGCGCTTGAAAAAGAAATCGAACAAGGCAAGCAAACGTTAAATGCTTACCGGAGCGAACTCAAGCGACTGCAGGACAAACTGGCGCTATCGGGCGTAGCGCCCGAATCGCTTGGTGCCGCGCCGACTAAATCGATTGAAGACCAGCAGCGGGCCATAGAAACGCAAAAAGCCAGGATTTCGCAGCACACGCAAGAAAAACGGCTGGAAACCGATGTGTTGCGAGGACTGGAAATAAAAAGCAAGAAAAAACAGAGCGTTCTGGCGACGGTCGATGATTGGCTGGAACTCAACGC
>SLIO01000287.1 GCA_007135635.1 Methylomicrobium sp.
AAAATCTGCCCTGCCGCCGACACCTGTCAATCGAGCAACCGTACCCTCCTTTCAACCATTGGCGCGATATTGAAAAAAGGAAAGTTATTCAGAGTGGTACCTGGGGTTTCAGGTTGGCTTTCAGTTCAAAAGCATCAACTATTAACGCGAACATAGCCTTTATAAAACCCGTCCGGCAAGGCCCAATCGAAGAACATGGAGCGATGAACAACCGGCGCCTTCGTACTTTAAGAACCTAAAAGGCAAAACCAATGCGATTCGAAACGACTAGATTTTTCCTAATTATATTTTTACTGACACTCCTAAGCCAAACGCTTACGGCAAAGACCGCCCCTGAGCTCGTCATGGATGTTTTTTGGGGCGAAAACTGTCCTCATTGCCTGGATCAAAAGCCTTTTCTGAGCGAGTTGGAAGCCCGTTACCCGCAGTTGCAAATCCGGCAGCATGAAGTATGGCGCAACCGATTCAACCGGGAATTCTTTCAATTGACCGCACGAGAACATGGCATTGAGGCAGGCAGCGTGCCTGCCGTATTTGTCGACGGCAAGGTCTTTTTGGGCGATGCTCCGTTTATCCGCAAACAAATCGAAGAAGCGGTTAGGTCCTACCTAAACCGAAAGCAGCAGCTCGATGACAGGGTGTCAGAAACGTTGGCGCCGGAGTCTGAAACCAACCGGGAACCGCTAACAAACTCCGCAACCACGATCGCCGTCCCCTGGCTCGGAACCATAGATTTGATTCAGCAACCACTTGTATTCAGCACATTCTTGATTGCCTTTGTCGACGGTTTTAACCCATGCTCGCTATGGGTGTTGACGCTACTTTTAGGCATGGTGATACATTCAGGCTCCAGACAACGGATGTTGCTGGTTGGTCTGGTGTTTCTGTTCACCACGGCAACCTTATACGGCGCCTTTGTCGCCGGCGTCTTTAAAGTGCTGAGTTATGTTGCTTACATTGCCTGGGTTCAATGGCTGGTGGCCTTGTTTGCGCTGCTATTCGGCCTGGTGAATATCAAAGACTATTTTTGGTTTAAAAAAGGCATCTCGTTCACGATATCGGATAAGCATAAGCCGGGTATTTATCAATCAATAAGAGGCTTGCTGAATCCCGAGCGAAAAGGCTTCGCACTCGCGGGCGCTACCTTCGTCATGGCCGCCGGCATCTCCCTAGTCGAATTACCTTGCACGGCCGGTTTTCCTGTTATTTGGAGTCAATTGGTTAGAGCGCAACAAGTCAGCTCGATGGAATTTTTTGGATTATTACTGATTTATTTGTTCATTTATCTTTCGATAGAAATCGTGATTTTTTTGACGGCCTTGATAACCTTGAAAAGACAGCAGTTCGAACAAAAGCACGGTCAAACGCTCAAGCTTATCGGCGGCATGATTATGGTGGCGCTTGGAATCGTCATGATCGTCGACCCGAATTTGATGAACGATCTCACCAGTACTTTATTGGTATTCTCGGCCGCCTTGTTCGCTGCGGCAGTGATCATGCTCGTTCAAAAAATACTAGCTAGAGCAAAAAAAGCTGTTTAAAGATAGACACCAACATCATTTCCTATATTTCGGCCGGTAAGGTCTAGAAAAAACAAGGGGAATAACACTTTTTTAAAAAATGCGTTTCAAACATGATTGTCGCAATGAATACAATAAAGCCATTATTTAAATACAAACTGATTGCCGCATCGCTGACGGGTTTCCTTGCGTTGATTGCCATCACGCCGTTGTGCGGTTTTTTGTTTCAATGCGGCTGTGATTGGCCGTGGTTGGGTTTGGATGCCGGATGTAATTATCACGATTTGCATGCTGAGCATAAATGCCCGTGGTGCGCTTCGCTGGCGACGGGAGTTTTGTCGACAGCCTCAGCAACTTTGTTGTCGGCGTTAGCAGTAATGATCGCACCTGTTCCATGCTTCTTGCGGGTTGTTAATGAATGGGTTTTAAGGCTTTCGTTTGGGTTGGCAATTTTTGCGGGGTCCGCTTTGTTAATGGCCGCAATCGCCGCTGTCCGGCAAGATTACCCTTTGGGAGTGGGAAGTTTGATGTTAAACGCTACGATCTAACTTTGTCGGTCAACGAGATGTCACGATCGGCATTTTAGAAAAAAAGGGGGCGGGAAACTGCGGGCAAGCGATGCGGACAGGTTTGAAACCCCCCGTTCGTTGATGGAAATAGGCAGTAGGATGGCTAGCAGCGAAGCGGAAACCTATCATGGGGACCCCGCAAACGGCAGGGAGCCATTGCGGTCGGGTTGATAAAACCCGTTCGGCGACAAGACGCTGGAGCGTCCCCGCCTGGGTTTCCACGCCGGAGCGTGGGAACCATTGGGTGGTGTGAATTAGTAGCGCATCGATTTTATGCCAAATAAATTCTCTCCAATGCACTACGCGAGACATTGCCGCAGTTGTCTTCGGCTTCGATGAAATAGCGAATGTCGCCGGCGCCGACCGGTAAGGACGCTGTGCAATAATCGGCCGATACCGAGGCGCCGGTGTGGCTTGGATATGGGCCGTGATTGTTTAGATTTAGGCGTTTCTCGCCGGAAGCGGTGCGCAGTACCAATGTCGTGCGTTTTAAGCCGGATAGATCGTGGATGAAGGTATGCAGCGTGGCTTCTCTTGGCGCGGCTTTAAGACAACCCTGTCCCCAGCACTCGCCACCCGGGTTTTCCGGTGTTACCCAAGGGGCGAAAATGGTCGGTCCTGTGCGATCGCCGACTTTTTTAGCGTTAGCTCCCAGCAATTGCCAACCTCGGTTTGCCGCTTCGGTGACTTGTTTATCCCAGACGTCCTGACCGGTCCAGTACCAGTAACAGCTAGTTTCGGCCGTGAGCATCAAGCGCGAGGCTTCTTGCAGCGCGGCATGTTCCGGCGCGCTGTCTTCGATCGTATGCACGAGGTTTTGTAGCGCCGTGAGCGAGGCCCAGGAGTTGAGGTCCGGCGAATAGGGCTGGTCGTAACGGCTGAACCATTTCATGAATTGCGGATCGCCGTTGTCGGCGCCGCTCCATGAGCCGGGTTCGATATGCACGGCCTGAGCCGGGTCGGGCGGGAAACGCTGCAAATAATCCTCGCTGGTGGTCAGTTCGAAACGCGGGTCTTCCTGCAGCCAGCGCACCAGTTCGCCGGTGTTGTGATGATAATAACTGTCCGCGCCGCCGCCGTGGTTGTCGCCGTCGGAATGTAGCAGAAAATAAGGCGGATGTTTCGGATCGAAACTTCCGGTTTCGACGATTCTGTCGTAAACCTGACCGAGTACGTCGGGATATTGCAAGGCCCCGAAGCCGCCCCGGGCGTCTTCGTTGCCGATGTAGCGCTCGGCCGGAATGCCGATGATTTTATGAATCTTGCCGTCAGGGTCTTCGTAGGCGATATATTCGGGCCGCATCAGGCTTGGAGAAATTTTCGAGCCGGCCCAGATGTTGTGCAGTTGCAGCCAATCGTCGATCGGCGGGTTGACTTGTTCCGCGGGGTTGGGCGGCAGCATGCCTTCGTTGATACCGGCGTAGGGATAGTCGCGGCAGGCGCGGTAACGGTGGATGGAATCGTAGATGACCGCTTCGATGCCGGTTTCTTTCAGTGCCGGAATCATGCGGACATGGAAGGCGGTCTCCGGCGGGAACAAGA
>SLIO01000065.1 GCA_007135635.1 Methylomicrobium sp.
GCCATGTTACGAGCTTAGTGTCGTGTCGGGATAGGTCGTGTTGCTGGCAAAATGTATGGGCGATTTCTTCACCAACTTGCGAATGATCACCACCTTTGCCTTTCGCTATATCGTGAAACAGTGCCGCGATATAAAGTACTTCAGGTCTCGGAATTGTCTGAAAAATGTCGTTGCAAAAAGGCATTTCGTGGGTATGTTTTTCCAACGAAAAACGTCGCAAATTTCGAATCACGAATAAGGTGTGTTCGTCCACGGTGTATATATGGAATAAATCGTATTGCATTCTGGCGACGATGTGGGCAAAGCTAGGCAAGTAGGCAGCGAGGACGCCATAACGATTCATTCTCCGAAGTTCGTGCGTGATGCCTCGCGGTTGGCGTAATATCTCGATGAATAAATGATTAGCGTGCTTGTTGGTTCTAAAGTGGTCGTCGATTAAGTGCAGGCTTTTACGGATTAAGCGGATCGTTTGTGATCGGATGCCTTTTAGCAAAGGGTTTTGCTGAAGCACTAGGAAGATTTCTAATAATGCCAGTGGGTTATCTTCGAATAAACTTTCGGTTTCGGCTTCCAGATAGCCGTTAATAGCGGTGAGTTTGGCGGTTTTGGTTTGTATTTGTTGATAAGTTGTTTCACCGCCGACAAAGCGCTCGTGAAATAATTGCAGCAACATTTCGTTGAGCCGCTCTAAACCGACTACGGTTTTATAGTAATGCTGCATGAATTCTTCGACGGATTGATTTGGGTCGATGCCTTTGAATCCGAATTGTTCGGCCAGGTCTCTTTGAAAGTCGAATAGTAGTCGATCCTCGCAGCGACCGGTCAATAGATGAAGCGCGTAACGAATACGCCAGAGTACGTTTCGCGCGGTGACCAGGTCTTCATATTCGGACTCAGGCAAGAAACCATATTTAATTAATTCCTTTAGGGTTGAAGAGCCATAGTGGCGTTTAAAGACCCAGGCTATAACTTGCATGTCCCGAATTCCGCCGGGACCTTCCTTGATATTGGGCTCGAGATTGTAAGCGGTATCGTGAAACTTAAAGTAGCGATGCTCCTGTTCCTGCATTTTGGCAGCAAAAAAACGGTTTGACGGCCATATCTCTCCGTTATTGATCGGCTCAAGTACTTTTGCGCACAAACGGGGATTGCCGCGTAATAGCCTTTTTTCCATTAGGCTGGTCATGATGGTTTGATCATCGATGCAGGATTGAATGCATTCTTCGACTGTGCGAACGCTCAAGCCCGGTTTTAAACCGATATCCCAAAGGAAATTACAGAACTGCCTTAGGACTGCTTGAATTTCCGGAGAGGCTTGTTTATCCAATAAGATGACGATATCAATGTCTGAAAAGGGAAACAATTCTTTTCGTCCGTATCCGCCCACCGCGATCAGCGTTAGTTTTTCGGCAAATTCGCCGAGGAAATGATTCCAGCCGCTAATAAGGATGTCGTCGACGAATTCGGCTTTGGCAACCAATAAAGGCGTGACGGGTTCTTGTGGGTTAAATGCTTGCTCAAGTTCTAGATTTTTCGTTTTAATGAGCTGTTTGAAGGCAGCGATATAATCGGACTGATTGAAATAACGAGTATGGGCTAGGGTTTGTGTCACATTTCCTCCTGTCTCAGTGTCAGGATTTCATGACCGTGGTCAGTAACCAGTATAGTGTGTTCCCATTGCGCTGATAGACTGCGGTCTTTAGTGACCGCAGTCCAGCCGTCCGCTAATACTTTCACATGGCGTTTGCCTATGTTCAGCATAGGCTCTATGGTAATAATCATGCCGGCTTCAAGAGCAATGCCTTCCCCGGGATTACCGTAATGCAGTACTTGCGGTTCTTCATGAAACTTTTGGCCGATACCATGGCCGCAAAATTCCCGGACGACTGAATAGCGGTTCGATTCGGCAAATTTTTGTATTGCATGACCGATATCGCCTAGGGTTGATCCATGTTTGACATGTTCGATGCCTCGGTACAGCGCTTCTTGAGTAATTTTGACTAGGCGTTTTGCGTGAGGACTGACTTCGCCAACACAAAACATTTTGCTAGTGTCGCCGTGATAGTCGTCTTTGATGACTGTGATGTCGATATTGACGATATCGCCGCTTTTTAATTTTTTGTTGCTAGGTATGCCGTGGCAAACTTGCTGATTGATCGAAGTGCATATCGATTTGGGGAAGCCGTGATAATTGAGCGGTGCCGGGATCGCATGTTGAACATCGACAATATAGTCGTGACAAATTTGATTAAGCTCATCGGTGGTGACGCCCGGAACAACATACGGTTCGATCATTTCCAGTACTTCGGCGGCAAGTCTACCGGCGACGCGCATTTTATCAATTTCATTCGGTGTTTTTATGATGATACCCATGATTTGACGGCTGTATGTTGGCAAGGAAGCTAGTATAACGGGTTTGATTGAGCAAACTCGCTAAGAGATTGATAAGCAGTGGAAGTAATAGTGATTAAAGGCTGGAGCGAACGAAAATATCTTGTCAGTGTAGCAGAGAATTAATTGTTGTTGAAATCTAATTATGATATAAAGGCAAGTTCATTTTTGTAATATTTTTTTATTTTAAATACTCACGTTTGTCGACACGCTTGGTAGGGTGCCTCTCTTGATTAATTTGAAGGGGGGGTTGCCAAGAGGGGCAGGCGGAGGCGTAACCCAACGAAACGATAAGTTTCACATAATCCGTAGGAGAAAAAAATGGCAGCAGTGTCAATGCGTCAAATGTTGGAAGCGGGTGTTCATTTCGGACATCAAACTCGTTATTGGAATCCCAAGATGGCTAATTACCTGTTTGGAGCCCGTAACAAGATTCATATTATCAACCTCGAGAAATCGCTTCCATTGTTTAACGATGCAATGAACTATCTGGGTCAAATGTCCGCGAACAAAGGCACTATCCTGTTCGTTGGCACCAAGAAAGCAGCTCGTAAAGCGGTTGCGGAAGAAGCGAAACGTTGTGGAATGCCTTATGTCGATCATCGCTGGTTGGGCGGCATGCTGACTAATTTCAAGACGATCAAAAAATCGATCAACCGATTGAAAGAATTGGAAGCGATGAAAGCGGATGGAACGCTTTATCACAAGTTTAGCAAGAAAGAAGCGCTGGGTATGGAGCGCGAATTAGAAAAACTCGAACGCAGCTTGGGCGGCATCAAAGATATGAAAGGCGTGCCCGATGTATTGTTCGTATTAGATGTCGGTTATGAGAAAAACGCGATTGGCGAAGCCAAAAAACTCGGGATACCTGTAGTCGGTATTGTCGATTCGAATAATTCTCCTGACAGTGTTGATTACATCATACCGGGGAATGATGATTCCATCCGAGCTGTTAAGCTTTACTGCGAATCCGTAGCAGATGCAGTATTGGAAGCAAAATCCGCGACATTGAGTTTATCAGCTCAGGTTGATGATTTTATTGAGGAATCGGAAGCTGAAGCAAGCGCTGAATAAGCGCCAATGCCGTAAAGGGCAATAGCTCTTCGAATGCAATGGCGCATTGAACTGAAAAGCGCCTCCTATCAGGAGGCGTTTTTTATAGTTAAGAATAAAGAGGAAAACGAGAAATGAGCATATCAGCTGCAATGGTTAAGGAACTGCGGGAAA
>SLIO01000390.1 GCA_007135635.1 Methylomicrobium sp.
AAATCGGATAGACTTTTCGATCGGCTTTGATTTTCTCGGTAGTAAGCACCGCCAAGTCCCAGCGGTCCGACGGCGGGAGCGAAGGCATTGGAAGGTAAGTCATAGAGTCCGACATGTTGCGCTTGAACCAGGCCGTCGACCCAATCGGTTTCTAACTTTAAACCTAAGCGAATACGGGTTGCCCAAAAATCGTATTCGTGTTCGGTAGGCGTTGTGACCGACGGGAGGCCGGGCTCGAAAAAATTCCATGCTTCATAGCGGGCACGCAGCTCACCGGTTAATGTCAATCCCGGCACAATTTGCCCCAAGGGCGTATCGTTTTCCGAGGCAAACACTGTATTTTTCATGGGTAATGTGGCTAGCAAGCTAAAAAACAATGTGGTTCGGCTAAGTTTCCGGCACTTGTGTTTTTGCAGCGATAAAGTTTGAACAGATAACATAGACATTCCTCTTGTAAAGTATAAAAAATCGTAAAACGGCTTTACCTGGAGATAAGCGGCTTTATTCCAGTTGGTCGGGACTTTTCTTGTTAAAAACGCAATGCCGTCCCGATTTTTTCATGATGGTTTAGATGATTTTTCTGATAGGCGGGATTTGTTAAAATCAATGCCTGTGTTCGCACTCGTTCAGGAAGGTCAGTAGGCTTTCGCGATACCGGTAATAATCGGGATGATCGAGTAGCGCCTTTCGCGTGCGCGGCCTCGGTAGATCTATCGTTTCGATCTTGCCGATCTTCGCGTGCGGACCGTTGGTCATCATCACGACCCGGTCGGCGAGCAGGATGGCCTCGTCGACATCGTGGGTCACGACGATAGCGGTTACATGGGTCCGTTCCCAGACTTCCATCAGAACTTCCTGCAATTCCCAACGAGTCAGCGAATCGAGCATGCCGAACGGTTCGTCGAGCAATAACAGTTTCGGCGACAATGCAAAGGCACGGGCGATACCGACTCGTTGGCGCATTCCGTTGGAGAGGTCCGCCGCTTTTTTATTCATCGCATCGGCAAGACCGACGCGAGTTAGATAATATTCGACGATATCGTCGCGCTCGGACTGGGATGCATGCGGGTAAACGTTGTCGACGCCGAGCATGACGTTTTCGAATGCGGTCAGCCAAGGAAACAAGCTGGGTGATTGAAACACGACGCCTTTATCCGGGCCGGCGCTGTCGACTTCCTTGTTATCGAGTACGATGCCGCCTTCGGAGACGTCGGTTAATCCTGCGGTCATCGATAACACGGTCGATTTGCCGCAGCCCGAATGTCCGATAATTGATATGAATTCGCCTTTTTTGACTAACATATCAAATCCGTCAACGACTTTGACTGTGCTTTTGCCATCGGGCGTCGGATAAATTTTCGAGAGTTGCGAGAATTCCAAATATCGGGGTTTACCCAAATCGTCTTGTTTGGGTTTTAGAGCCGAGGCGTCCAGTTTCCAATCGTTACTGGTATTGGGCCGAACATCCGGCAATACCACGTTTTCTTTATCGGACGCATTGGTTTTTTGCATGCCGACGCCCATCAAATAACGCGTGATTTCGGCGCGGAGTTTCTTGAACGTTTCGTCGTGATTCAGTGCGGTTCGGTCGCGAGGCCTTGCCAACGGAATCTTGAAACTGGGGCCAAATGTCGCGCCGGGGCCAGGAGTCAACGCGATGACACGATCGGCCATATAGATCGCCTCGTCGACATCGTTCGTAATCAAAATGACGGTTTTCTTTTCCGCTTGCCAAATCGTGAGAATTTCATCTTGAAGTTTGCCGCGTGTCAGTGCATCTAATGCGCTCAACGGTTCGTCCAGCAACAAGATATCCGGATTGGCTGCCAAGGCTCTAGCCACATTGACGCGCTGGCGCATGCCGCCCGACAATTCGGCAGGTTTTTTGGCCATTGCAGCACCTAAATTGACCATCCGTACGTATTTTTCGGTATGCGCTTTACGGCGGTCGGCAGGCCAATCCTTGAAGCGTTGATCGACGGCCAGAGCGACATTGTCGAATACGTTCAGCCAAGGTAGCAGCGAATAATTTTGAAAGACCACGCAACGGTCAGGCCCCGGTCCTTTAATCGGCCTGCCTTGTTTAAGTACTTCGCCGCTGTCGGCCTCGATCAATCCGGCGATCGTTGAAATCAGCGTGGTTTTGCCGCTGCCGGAAAAGCCTACGATCGCAATGAATTCACCGGCCTCGATATCCAAATTAATGTCTTTCAATACCGACGTTTTAGCTTTACCTTCGCCATAAGATTTGCAAACATTTTTGAGTTGCAACAAAGGTTTCAAGGAATGTACCTTGGCTGTTCGTGAAGCGGGTGCCGGCGTCTCGATTGACTCTTCATCGATACTTAGGAGTTGGGATGTTTTCATGTCGATCTCCGGTCAAAGCGTTTTGCCGAACGAGAAGGCTTGCTGCAACGAATGCATGATGCGGTCCAGTATGAAACCGATGATGCCGATCGTGAATACCGCGACCATGATGCGGCCTAAGGAATTCGAGCTGCCGTTTTGGAACTCGTCCCAGATAAATTTTCCGAGGCCTGGGTTTTGTGCGAGCATTTCGGCCGCGATTAATACCATCCAGCCGACCCCAAGCGACATGCGCATGCCGGTGAAGATATAAGGCAAGGCCGAAGGCAGTACGATCTTCTTGATCTGCATGCTCCAGTTGAGGCGAAGGACTTTGCCGACATTGACCAAATCCTTGTCGATCGACGAGACGCCGACCGCGGTATTGATTAGCGTCGGCCATAGCGAACAGAGCGTGACGGTAATTGCCGAGGTCAAAAAAGCTTTTTCGAACCATGAGTCGTCCGTCGTGATGTAGACCGCGCTGACAACCAGCGTCACAATCGGCAACCAAGCGAGCGGCGAAACCGGTTTGAAAATCTGAATCATCGGGTTGATCGCGGTATTGATAACCGGGCTCATGCCGCAAAGAATACCAAGCGGCACTGCAATCACCGTTGCAATTATAAAGCCTGTGAATACGGTATAAAGACTGGTCAGTATCTGGTCGAAGTAAGTGGGTTTGCCGGTATAAGGGCGCGTTTTGATTTCGGCTTGCGGGTTTCCTGCCAATTTTTGCTGATTACGAATTTTTTGGCGCTCGTAGAACGCGGTCATTTTCTCTCTCTCGGCATGATGGGCGTCAATCAGGCCCTGTGCTTCTTGCCATACGGCTTGAGGTCCCGGAATCGCGCCCAAGCTGGTTTGGATTTTTACGGCCGAGGCATTCCAAAGGCCGAGGAAGATGATGAAAGCCAGTATCGGCACGACGATCGTCAAGCCGATTTGCCGCATTTGCTGCTGCGGATTTTCGCCGGCACAAAGCTTGACGAACGGGACGAACCAGGTCAGCCCGGTCACGCTGAAAAATTTAATTAATGTAGTCGACATGGCGAACCTATTTGTCTAGCCAACGGTCATGTTTAGGCATGAATCTCTAAAAAAATGGCGCGTCCTTGTGCCTAGGCGACATTCGATGTCACTATCGGAAGGGGGTGTTCTTTTTTACTTATTTTATTTGGAACGATGCGCCGTCATTGGCTGATTTTTCCGTCTTTCAATATTTCTTTGCCTTTCAGGCCGATTGTGAATTTCGTTAGGTATTCGTTCGGTTTGCTGCCGTCGTAAACGATGCCGTCGATAAAATCGGCTTGTGGCGGTTTGAATCCGGTTTCGTTTTCAGGCGGAAAATCGCTTGCCTTGGCTTTACCTTCGGCAATCAATTCTTTTGCGGCGGCCCAATAGATATCCGGGCGATAAACTTTTTTAGCCGTTTCGATGAACCACTCGTCGGGTTTGTATTCGTTGATCTGTCCCCAGCGGCGCATTTGCGTCAGAAACCAGATTGCATCGCTGTAATAGGGATAAGTGGCGTTATAACGGAAAAACACATTGAAATCGGGCAGCGAACGGACATCGCCTTTTTCATATTCAAAAGACCCGGTCATGCTGTTGGCGATCACTTCGAAGTCGGCGCCGACATAACGGCTGTCGGAAATAATCTGGGCTGCTTCTTTGCGGTTCTTATTGTTTTCGGCGTCGAGCCAAATCGCTGCCCGAATCAGAGCTTTAACTATGCCCAAGTGCGTGTTCGGGTTTTTATCGGCCCAGGTTTTACTGACACCGAATACTTTTTCAGGATTGTTCTTCCAAATTTCATAATTGGTCACGACCGGTACACCGATGCCTTTGAACACCGCTTGCTGATTCCACGGCTCGCCGACGCAATAACCATAAATCGTTCCGGCTTCGAGCGTGGCGGGCATTTGCGGCGGCGGAGTGACCGACAGCAGTACATCGGCATTGAGTTGTCCGGTAGTTTCTCCCGGCGGCGCGTAATAACCGGGTTGAATACCGCCGGCCGCCAACCAATATCGCAGTTCGTAGTTATGCGTCGAAACCGGAAATACCATGCCCATGTTGAACGGTTTCCCTTCGGCCTTGAGTTTTTCGATCACCGGTTTTAAAGATTCGGCTTTGATCGGATGCACCGGCTTGCCGTCTTGCATTGGTACATGCGGTTTCATTTGTTGCCAGATGTCGTTCGAAACAGTCACGGCATTGCCGTTTAGGTCCATGCTAAACGCGGTAATCACATCGGCTTTCGTGCCGAAACCGATCGTCGCCCCCAAGGGTTGTCCCGCTAGCATATGCGCGCCGTCCAACTCGCCGTTGATGACGCGGTCGAGCAGTACTTTCCAATTAGCTTGGGCTTCCAATTGCACATAAAGGCCTTCATCTTCGAAATACCTTTTTTCATAGGCGATGGCCAAGGGCGCCATATCAGTTAGCTTAATGAAACCTAATTTCAGGTCTTCTTTTTCAATGTTTTCTACCGAAGCAGCATTCGTGCTTGCCAAAAGCAAAAAGGCTGCGGAAGCCGTTAATACGGTCGGTCGTCGTTTAGCGTTGGATACTAGGGTTAATTTCATGATCAGTTCCGCAAAGATATAAAATTTAGGCAAAAAAAAGGCGCCAGACATACGATAAGAGGGGTTTATCGCATGTGAGACGCCTTTGTCTAGTTTGCTCGACAGTGAGCTTGTCAGTTACTCCATCGTTGGAGATTTATTAATATTTAAGCAAATGTAATGCCAATAGTGAGATGATTTCGGGATGGTAATTAATGATTCAATGATAACAATAGGCTATGGTTGGATTGGATTTGAGAAGGGAGTAAGGGTGGTTTTCTCCTGGGCAAGCGATGACATGATTTAGTGCAGCGATATTCATTGCCAGGGTAGTACGGCACCAAATGTGTGCATTGGCGTTATACCTTTCGCACTTCAAATTTCGGCAGTGCCCGAGGAGGCGCCGGGGTGTCCGATCCCTCACCTAACGCTAGGTGAGCGACCAGCATGGAGCTGGTATATAGCCTACATGGACGTATTTACCCAGCACCTAAATTCCATAGCCCATTGGCTATGATTAACTATCTGGGGTAATTTAGGTGCTGAGTAAACCCATCCATGGGGGCTTGACGACAGCAATCGAACGCCAAGGATGGCGTGAATGCAGACTTTGCATGGAGCAAAAATCTGCCCTGCTGCCGACATCCTCGCTAGCCACAGCTTATCCCTTCATAAAGTTAGCTAATTTTTGAGTATAAAGGGAGTAAAATAACTCGGCGGAGATTCATTGGTTCGGCTAATCTACCATAGCAATATATTCACTCAGCTATTTCTAATTTATGTCTGAATAGCGCGAAAAAATGGAATGCGGAATTCTGTATCGACGGTAAAGATTGGGGAAACGTCAAAGAGCATTAACACATATTACTCGTGTGCCGGCTGGGTAGAGATGCTCCTCCCATTATCCGGTCCTTTTATATCTTTCACATTGCAAATTTCGGCAAAGCTTAGGAGGCATTCCAGTGCCGAATTTTGATCTACGATGAGTATAATTATGAATCCAAACAAAAAACGTATCCTCATCGTCGGCGGCGTGGCCGGCGGAGCGACTTGCGCGGCGCGTGCGAGGAGACTTTGCGAAACCTGCGATATCGTCGTGTTCGAACGAGGCCAGCACGTTTCGTTCGCCAATTGCGGCCTGCCTTATTTCGTCGGTGACGTGATCGAGTCCGAAGCCAAGCTGTTGGTGGCGAGCCCTGAGCTGTTCGAGCACCGTTTCAACATCGAAGTCCATACCGAAACCGAAGTCACGCGCATCGACCGGCAAGCGCGGACGATAGAAGTGCATGATTTGAAAACGGGTATATACCGCGAAGAAGCCTATGATGCCCTGGTTTTGGCGACAGGCGCCCAGCCGATCCGTCCGCCCTTGCCGGGCATCGATCTGCCGGGTATCTATGTCTTGCGCAATATTCCGGATAGCCGAAAGATCAAGGCCGCTACCGCTCGGTCAACACGCGCTCTGATCGTCGGAGGCGGTTTCATCGGGCTCGAAATGGCCGAGAATCTTGTCGCATTGGGACTCGACGTCACGTTGCTGGAATTGGCAGACCAAGTGCTGCCGCCGCTGGATGCTGAAATGGCCGGCTATGCCGCGGAGCGCTTGAGGGCCAACGGCGTCGAATTAAGGCTCGGCGAAAGCGCAGTGTCGTTCGAACGGCACCCGGAGCGCGGTTTGATCTTGCATACCTCGAAAGGCGCAACGCTCAACACCGATCTGGTCATCCTGGGAATCGGCGTGCGTCCCGAAGCCACGCTGGCTCGGGAGGCCGGATTGGAACTCGGCGAGCTCGGCGGAATCCGGGTCGATCCCTACATGCGGACGAACGATCCGGCGATTTGGGCGGTCGGCGATGTCGTCGAAGTCAAAAACCGGGTCACCGGGCAATGGCAACTGGTCCCGCTAGCAGGACCCGCCAATCGGCAGGGAAGGGTTGCGGCGAGCACAATCATTCATAATTTCTCTTGCGGAGATAAAGAAGCATTGCCGCCCCTGGCTTTCGATGGCGTGTTGGGAACCGCTGTATGCGAGGTTTTCGGGCTCACCGTTGCCTGCACCGGCGCCAGCGAAAAACTATTGAAGCGGCTCGGCATGGATTTCGAGAAGGTCTATTTGCATCCCGGTCACCATTCCAGTTATTTTCCCGGCGCGAAACCGATACACATCAAGTTATTGTTCTCGAAAACGGACAACAAGATTTTGGGCGCGCAAGCCGTCGGCGAGAAGGATGTCACGCGGCCGATCGACGTCATCGCGACGGCGCTGATGCAAGGAGCCACGATATTCGATTTGGAGAATTTGGAGCTTTGTTATGCGCCGCAGTTCGGCGCGGCCAAAGACCCGGTCAACGTCGCCGGCATGTTGGCCGGCAACCATCAGCGCGGCGATTTTCCTTTGGCGAACTGGGACGAGCTGAAGACAACCTCGGCCTTGTTGGTCGATGTGCGCAGCGCGGATGAATATGCCGGCGGTCATGTTCCGACTGCGCAAAACTTACCGCTGGAATCGTTACGCGACCGCATTCACGAGTTACCGACGGATCGTGATATCTGGTTGATCTGCGGTGTCGGGCAGCGCGCTTATTACGCGTATCGCCTATTGGCGCAAAACGGTTTGCGGGTCAAAGTACTGTCCGGCGGTATGAAGACTTACTCGGCAAGAAGGCGGGCGACGGAAGCGAGTGGATAGACACTTAGGGGCTCCTATCGAGGTCGGTTCCGCTAAAAATAGTCGACAATATCTCGCCTCACTGATCGATCGCGAAAGCCCGACATTTGCCGTTATGCCAGTAGGATCCGTTACTGAGCCAGGTTTTATCCTAAATTAGGCTATTGAAAAATCGTTCGACATTGACGAGTTTGCTGATTCAGCAACGGCATTGGCGTTTTTTTGCGTTTTAAAAGGAACAAGGGTGGCTTTCGATGCAAATGAATTTGAGCGATATGAAAGCGGGCGATTGCGGACGCGTCGTGGGTTATGAAAAAAGCTTCTTGCCTTACCGGCAGAAACTGCTGGCAATGGGTTTGACACCCGGCACCGAATTCAAAATTATGCGAGTCGCGCCGTTAGGCGACCCGATTGAAATCAGAGTGCGCGGTACCGATCTCAGCGTGCGTCCGGATGAAGTCGCCGGCTTGAGAATCGAGCGTCTGGACAAAGTGCCGCCGGCCCCGAAACCTGTATTGCAGAAACAGGATTACACCGTCGCCGTCATCGGCAACCCCAACTGCGGTAAAACCACGCTGTTCAATGGTTTGACCGGCGCCCGTCAGCATGTCGGCAATTGGGCCGGCGTGACCGTCGAGCGCAAAAGCGGCTTTTATCGGTTCGATGACAAAACCGTCAAAATTGTCGACTTGCCCGGCATCTATGCGTTGGATGTGAGCGGTACGGCCACGGCGCTGGATGAAAAAATTGCCAGGGATTACATTCTTTCGCGGCAGGCGGACCTGATCATCAATATCGTCGATACATCGCATCTCGAACATAACCTCTATCTGACGACACAACTGCTGGAAATGCGGCTGCCGATGCTGGTGGTGCTGAATAACATGGACGACGCGACCGGTCGCGACATCAAGATCGATAGCGACGAAATAGCCCGCCGCCTCGAATGTCCGTTGGTTTCATTGGTTGCGACTCGAGTCGATGAGGTCAGGGCCTTGAAAGCGGCGATCAACCAATGGCTGGAGCATAAAGTTCTGTCGCATTCGGTGATCGATTATCCGCTTGCGATTCGGGAAGCGCTGGATCGACTCACACCGATGGTCGAGCAACAATTGGACAACCTTGACGGCGATGCGCGCTGGTTCGCCGTCAAATTGCTGGAACAAGACGCTTTTGCGCTCGGCCATGCCGATCCGTTACTGATCGAGACCGCGAAACAACTGCGCCGGACGATCGAAGACCAAGCCGCCGAAGAGGCGGATCTAATGATTGCGGACAGCCGCTACGGTTTTATCGGTCTATTGGTCAATGAGACGCTCACGCGGCAGTCCGAGCTGGGCAGGAACTTTTCCGATAAGATCGATAATGTGATATTGAACCGTTTCTTGGCCATTCCGATCTTCTTCGGCGTGATGTATTTGATGTTCACGTTCACGATCAAACTCGGGCGTGTCTTCAAACCGTTCTTCAACGACCTGTCTCAGGCGCTTTTTGTCGATGGCATGGGGCATTTACTGATGCTGCTCGGCAGTCCGCAATGGCTGATCATGCTGATCGCCCAGGGTGTCGGCAACGGCATCCGGGAAGTGGCCGCGTTCGTTCCTATTCTCGGTTTTCTGTATCTGTTCATTTCGGTATTGGAGGAGTCGGGTTACATGGCCCGCGCGACGTTTGCGATGGACCGCTTGATGCGCGTCCTGGGATTGCCCGGCAAGGCCTTTGTACCGATGATTCTGGGTTTCGGCTGTAACGTGCCGGCGATGCTGGCGACCCGGACATTGGAGAATCCGCGCGACCGGTTGCTGAGTATCCTGTTAAATCCGTTCATGACCTGCGGCGCTCGGTTGGCCGTATTTACCTTGTTCGCCGCGGCTTTTTTCCCGGACCACGGCGGCTTGATCGTATTCGTGCTTTATTCGATAGGCGTGTTCTTCGCAGTGCTCACTGCATTGCTGCTGAAGAACACGTTTCTGACAGAGGAATTTTCGCTGGTGATGATGGAAATCCCGAATTATCACGTTCCGAAGCTGAAAAATGTATTGATTAACAGTTGGACCCGGGTTAAGACCTTCGTCGTGCGGGTCGGAAAAATCATCATGGCCTGGCTGGCCGGGATTGCGATGATCGCCGTTGCGATTGTGTTGGTGTTTCGCCACTGGGGGAAACGCCGGCAATCATCGATCTGAAACTTCTAGCTCCGTAGGGTACGCTATGCGTACCATGGCAACCCCACCGACGTTAACACATGGCGATATGATTTGATTTAGGTAGGAGTTTGGTGCTTAACGGTATAGAGGTTCGCGCAGCGTACCCTACATTAGATGTATAACGACGAGCGCAGGAGCGTGGGAACGAGAGGAACTACTGAAATCTATCAAAGGGCATAAACATGATTGATAAAACCTATTTCGACAAACTCGATGCGGAACTGCTGAAGATCAGTCCGCGCCAAGACATCATGCTGCTGCGCGTCATCGCCGCCGTCATTCCGGTAGTCTTGTTCGGCCTGGATGCGCTTTATGATTTGCCTGTCTTGTATTGGCTGGGCATTCCGTTTTATCTGTTCTGTTTGGTGCTCTATCTCGAAAGCCTTTTGAAAAGCGTGTTGTTCTTGCGCAAGGTTTCGGCGGAATTGCTGATCGTTTTGGTCATGACAGTGACGCTGATCGATGGCGCGCCGTTGAGCGGGGCGATGGTGGCCTGGTTCATCGGCTTGGGGTTGTATATCTCGTTCACGATCATCCGGAAGAACCGGGAAAAGATCGAAAGCCTGATTCAGGAAGGCAAAAAGACCGCCCGGATGCTGAAGGACGGCGACATCGTGGAAGTGCCGATCAACCAAATTCGGCTAGGCGCCACGGTGCTGATTCCGAAAGGCGCGATGGTCCCGATCGACGGAATCATCATCGAAGGCGCCTCGGCGATCGACGAATCGACGATTACCGGCGAACCTTTTCCGGTATATAAGGAGACCGGTGCCAGCGTGACATCGGGCACGCTGAATCTGAGCGCGCCGTTGCAGGTCAAGGCCGACAAAAACGGGGACGATTCGTTTCTCGCAGTGATCACTCAGGAAATCGAAAACAGTCTGGAGAACAAATCCGATCTGCAGCGGCGTGCCGATACCACAGTGCAGATTCTGCTGTTGTCGGTCACGGCTTATGCCTTTTTGCTGCTCTACATCACCGGCAGCCTGCATCTGATGGCGACGGCACTGGCGGTGGTTTGCCCTTGCGCCTGGGCGCTGGCGACGCCGACTGCGTTCGCCGCCAATATCGGGCGTCTGGCTCGTTCGAATATTCTGGCCCGCGGCGGCGAGCCGCTGGAGAACATGCAGGACATCAAAACGCTGATTCTGGATAAAACCGGCACGGTCACGTTGGCAGAACCCGAAGTCAGCCAGGTCATCGAAATGGGCCTGCCGACACAGGGTCTATTGGAACTGGCCGCATCGATCGAATCGCGTTTCGATCATCCGATCGCGCATTCGATCGTCAATTATGCGAAAAAACAGGGTCTGACCGCTTTCCTGCCGGTCGAGAAAGCCGAGGACCTTCCGGGCCGCGGCATCAAGGCCCGGATCGAAGGCCGGGAAATTCTGATGGGCAGCGCCGAAACGCTGAGTCTTCAGGACATCGAGTTGCCGGCTATCGACTATACCGGCCGTGCTATCTGGCTGGCGGTCGACCGCGAAGTCCAAGGCGTCATCGTCATTCGCGATATCATGCTGTCGGAAATGCGGGGCTTGGCCGATACGATCCGTGCCTGCGGTATCGAAAAGGTCGTGCTCGCGACCGGCGATAACGAAGAACAGGAAGCCAAACGCGTGGCCGACTACATCAACGCCGATGAATACCATTTCAATTGCAAGCCGGACGACAAAACCGCGCTGGTCAAAAAATTTCAGGAACAGGGCAAAGTGGCGATGGTCGGCGATGGCGTCAATGACGCACCGTCTTTGGCCGCCGCCAATGTCGGCATCGCGATCGGCGGGCACAAGAACGTCAATCTGGCGATCATTTCATCGGATGTCGTCATTCTCGGTCACGATGCTCAGGATCTGGTCACGATCTTGCGGCTCGGTCATAAAATGGGCGGCATCATCAGGCAAAATTATCTGTGGGCCGTCGGTTTCAACAGCGTCGGCCTGGCGCTGGCGACATTCGGCTTGCTCAATCCGATTTTTGCCGCGCTGCTGCATCATGTCAGTTCGGTGTTCGTCGTCGTCAATGCCGGCCGGCTGTATTTCACCGGCATCGAGCAATCGCTGGTCGGTCCTATGTTCAGAAAAATGGATGAGCTGACCGGCCGCGATCAGCACTGCGAACCCGAGCGCTTGCGCTCCGATTCCGACGTGGTCGCTGAGCAGGAGTCCTGAAGGATGTCTTTGCTGGCGTTGAGTCATGTCGTTCATGCGGCGGGACCCAAAAAGATTCTCGACGGTCTGGATTTCGGTATCGACGAAGGGGATGTGCATGCGCTGATCGGCACGAACGGCACCGGCAAGAGCACCCTGGCGCGTTTGATAATCGGCAGCGAGGGTTTTCGGCTGAGTTCCGGGCAAATCCTGTTTGCCGGTCGAGACACGCGAGGCGGCGCCCTATATTTTGGCGATCTCGGCCGCCAGCTTCATCTATATCGCGACGGCCGATCTGATACCGTCTTTGCACCGGCAGGTTAGCCTGCTGACATCGCTAAGCCAAATATTGCTGTTGCTCACGGGCATCGCTACCATCGCTTTCTTTCACCTTGGAGGATAAACCATGAACCCGCTCACCGAAACTGAATTCGCAGCCCTCAACGAGGCTTTGGATGATGAATACCGAGCCTTGGCGATTTACGATCAGGTCATTGCCGACTTTGGCGATGCGCCGCCGTTCGGCAACATACGAGATGCGGAAAGCCGACACATAGACGCGCTTTGCACACTTTTTTCTCGCTATGGGTTAACCATTCCCGAGAATCCCTGGTTGGGAAAGGTTGAGCGTTATGCCAGCCTGCGAGAAGCTTGCGAAGCTGGCGTCGCCGCCGAAATCGCCAATGCCGAAATCTACGAACGGTTAGTTCAAGCCACGGAACGACCGGATATTCTGACCGTGTTCCGCAATCTTCGGGATGCATCGCAGCAGCGCCACCTGCCGGCGTTTCAGCGATGTGTGCAAGGATCATCCGGACGCGGTGGACATGGCGGCGGGGAAGGGCATCGCGGCAGACACGGGGGCGGCCATGAATAGGATCGCAGAAGACCGTTGTCAACAGATGTTGCGCCATGCCTAGAGTAGCTCCGTTCGAGGATCATCATCAATGTTACGAGGCGTGGTTCGAAAAGCATGAGGCTGCTTATCTCTCGGAATTGCTGGCCCTGCGGCCATTCGTGCCCTGGGAAGGTTACGGCATCGAGATAGGCGTCGGCAGCGGTCGCTTCGCGGTGCCGTTAGGGGTACAGGTCGGTGTGGATCCTTCCCCGGCGATGTTGTTCCATGCTTCGGCGCGAGGCATAAAGGTCGTGGAAGGCGTGGCCGAGAATCTGCCTTTCGAAGTCGGCACCTTCGATTACGCGTTGGTGGTAACGACCATTTATTTTGTGGACTCCCCAGCGAAAATGCTTGCCGAGGCTCACCGAGTGCTTAAACCGGGCGGCCGCCTTGTGATCGGTTTTATCGATAGGGAAAGCGCCTTGGGACAAGATTATCTGGCGCATCAGGACGAGAGCGTATTTTACCGCGAAGCCACATTCATTTCGGCTGACGAAGTGGAGCAACTTCTGCTGGAAACCGGTTTCTCGATCGACGCTTGGGGCCAGATGCTCGCCCGCCTATTGCCCGAAACTCGGGAGATCGAATCGCTAAGGGCAGGGCGGGGACAATGCGCATTCGTTGTCGTCGCGGCAACGAAAGAGGATTGATTCATTGCAAACGACAGTAACACGATAATATACGGGTCTAAAAATCCCTCGATGGAGTGTGGTTTCATGGT